>NZ_JAZHLJ010000031.1:0-45990 GCF_036549495.1 Aurantimonas sp. C2-5-R2 | reverse complement strand
CCTTTCCCATGAAGCACCTCCTGCTCACAGAGAATCAAACCGAACATCAAATGGGAACCCGTCGATTCAAATTATTCGCCGGATGCTCTAGCCGTACGTGCATCATCTTCTCGCGATATCCGTTGTCAGTCTTGCGGCCGGATGCCGGCTTCTCACCGCCTTTATCGGTTTGGTGGCGACGTATTTGGACCCGAGTCAACCGGTCAGCGATGATCGCGCCGTCTACGCACTCCTGCTTGCCTATGTTGTCTTTGCCATTGGTCTTGTGGTGGTGTCGCGACGGATTGAAAGCGCCAGATATCCCGCGTTGATCGTCCATGCCATCGATATCGCCGTGCTGGCAACGTTGATGCAGTTTACCGAAGGATCGACGAGCCCGTTTTTTCTGTTTTTCACGTTCCTGCTTTTCAGTTCGATGCTCCACTGGAACTGGGTGGGCGCCTTGGCCACGACGGCGGTTCTTGTCGGGATCCTGTTTGTCACCTGGATATCTGGTGTCGAATCCTCCGGTGCCGATCTGGAGGTGCAGAGGATCGTCATACGAGCCGGTTATCTGCTTGTGACGGGAGGTATTCTTGCCGTCCTGGGCGCTCAACGGGAGGGTCAACGTCGGCGCGTCGCCGACCTCGCCAATTGGCCCCTGGAGATGCAAACGAAAGATGACCTGCCGGCACTGGAACACACCCTTGCCCATGCTGCGCATGTACTTCAGGCCAACGAGGTGGTGGTCGTCTGGAGCAGTGAGTACGAGCCCTATCTCTTCACCGTCTCCTGGAGCGAAGATCACCTAAATGCCGCGCGCTCCGGACCAGCGGGGGATGCCTTGCTTTCCGTCGAGGTGACACGCCCGATGGTCGTGGTCGAGCGCGCGGGAGAAAATGTTCTTGTCCTGCTGGATGAAAGCGGAAACCGTTTCAATGCTCGGATCGAATCGCAGGCCCTCCAAGGGTTGCGGCTGCACGGCGGCGTCGTTGCTCCGATCGCGACGAGAAATGTAGCTGGACTCGTTTTTCTCTGCATCCATCATCCGGTTATCGAGACGCTTCCGCTAGCCGCCATCGTGGCAACTCGGATTGCCACGGAACTGGAGCACGATCTCCTGCAGAAACGGCTAGTGGAAACGGCGGCGACCCAGGCACGACGCAGCCTCGCCCAAGACCTTCATGACGGACTTCTGCAAAATCTGACGGCGATCGGGCTGCACATGAAAGCCATGGAAGAACAGGTCCCACCCGGCCTGCGCCAGGTCATGTCGAAATTGCAGCGTGATCTTGCCGCCCAACAGCAAAATGTCCGCAATTTCGTCTCGGGGGCTGAGCGGCTGGATAATCGTGCAGGGGCCCCAGCCCCGATTTCGGAACGTCTCGAGGCCTTTATCTCCGAACTCGAGCAGCGCTGGTCCGTGACAGTCCATCGCCAGGTCCCGCAGCAGTTGACGATTTCGCGGCCAATCGTGCACGGGCTTGAGTTCATCATTGGTGAGGCGGCGGCGAATTCCGTCAGGCATGGTGCGGCGAAGACGCTTTCTGTCAGCCTGCACCCGGTGGCGCAGCGCCTCTACGTCGAGATCGTGGACGACGGATCGGGCTTCGGCGTATTCCAGGGGACACGGGACGATTCGACGCTTGAGGCTTCGGGGCTCGGGCCGCGTTCCATCATGCGGCGGGCCACGAACCTGGGCGGGCGCGTGACGGTGTCGAGCAGCGACCGGGGCGTCTCTCTCCAGATTTCACTTCCCCTGGAAACGTCATGACACGGCGCACGGTCGTCATCGCGGATGATCATCCGCTTGTTCTCGACGGGCTGTCGAACCTGATCGATCGATCCGGTCGGTTCGAGGTGATTGCCGCGTTCTCTGACGGGCTTCTGGCCTGGGAAGCCATATTGCAATTGTCCCCGGACCTTGCCGTTCTTGACGTGGCAATGCCGATGATGGGGGGCATCGAGGTGTTGTGGAACATCCGGGCGAGCCGTTCGCCGACCCGTGTGGTCTTGCTAACGGCATCGATGCGGGATGAGCAGTTGCTCGACGCGGTGGCAGCCGGTCTGCATGGTCTGGTCCTGAAGGAGACGGCGCCCGAGCTCCTGATCAGGGTGATGATTGATGTCGCCGCCGGACGAAAGCATTTGCCTCAAGCTTGGATACGGGCGGCCACGAAACGCGAAGATGCCCGCCGACAGGAACCGCAACAGCGGTTGCCACAGCTGACCGCCTCCGAACACAAGATCGCGAGACTGGTGGCGTCGGGGCTTTCGAACAAGGAAATCGCATCTTCGCTCGGCATATCGAGCGCGACGGTCAAGAACCACCTTCACAACGCTTATCAGAAGCTCGGGGTCACCAACCGGACCGCCTTGGCGTCCGCCCTGATGCGCGTTGCGGGTGGATAGGGGGGAGTGGGCCGACCACTCAGTAAGGGCCAGCCCACTTCAAGATGCGACTAGCGGTTCGCGCCCGGCGCGTCCGTCGTCTCGGTGCTGCTGCTGATCTCGGTCTCAGTGCAGTTGTTGCAGGTGTCGCTGCTGCCGTCGACATAGGAATCGACCTGCCCCTTCGGGCCGTTGACCTCGGTTACCGTGGTGGTGGTATCGGTCCGCACGCCTTGGCTGGCAGCCGCATGGGCGTTCGGCGGTGACTTGTCGCTCATGCCCATGAAGGATTCGGTGGTCGTAGTGGTCATGGTTTCGGTCACGAAACCACCCTGTCCGCCGGGATTGGTGCCGGAGCCGGGTTGCCCGCCTTTGGGGGCGGCAAAGGCCGCACCGCTTGCTGCGAGGAAAACCGCTGCCGTGCAGGCCAATGCAAAACGTTTCATATTAGTAACCCCTGTATGTAGGAAACCGATCTTTGTCTTGCCGGTTAATGTTTTCTTAATATAGTTGGAGGGGCATCGCGAACATGGACCGGATGGTCTAGAAGAACAGTCGGATGAGGAAAAATCCGCTGACCATTTTTATATAAAGAACGGGTTGCGGCAGACCGTCATTTCCCGACGACATGGCAAACTGGATCACCCAAACTGCTTGATAAAACCGCTGGCTAGGCCCTGCGGTGCCTGCAATCCGCTCAAGACCCGAAGAGGCGGGCCAGCACGGCGACGACGTTGGCCTGTCGGGTGACGCCAAGCTTGGAGCGGATCTGTTTGAGGTGCGACCGCGCGGTGTGTTCGGACAGTCCTTCGCGTCTGGCATAGGCGATGACGCTTTCGCCCTCGAGGAGCGCGACGGCGAGACGCGACTCCGCCGGGGTCAGGCCGGTGGCGGCGCGCACGGTGTCGGCGGTGGGTGCCTGCCAGGAAGCTCGATCCTGAACCGTCAGAACGCCCATCCGATTGGCGTCCTTGCCCGTTGGTGAAACGAAGGCGCGCACGATCAGCGGCCGCGCATTGCCCGGCCGACGGAGCCCGATTGGGCGCGGAAGTTCGAAGTTGAGCCCCGCGGCGACCCGAAGCGTCCGGGTCATCATGTCGAACAGAACCGGTCGAGAATCCCGATGCGAGGCCCTCAAGACCCCACGGGTCAGTTCGAGCCCGTCCTTGATCGCGACGATCGCGCGTGCTGGTGCATTCATGTGAAGGACGAAACCGGCGTGGTCGAAAATGATGACGCCGTCGTCGAGGCCGTCCAGGGCGGCAACGATACCGTCGTCGCCGAGGGTTCTGGCTGACACGAGGGCCTGCAATTCGACCACGCGGCAGATGTGAGGACCCAGGACTTCCAGGAGCCGGGTTTCCTCTGGGGTGAAGTCGCCTTTGCTGGCCCGGCGCTGAATTGTCGGTGCGGTAATGCCTCCCAGATGCTCAAGCACCAGGATGCCGGCGTTCCAGCATTCGGGAAATAGCCGGTAGAATTCGTTGTGCACCGGACACTGGGCGATTTCCTGGGCGGTCATCACGTCGCCAGTATGGATCAGGCCTCGACGCCGTTGCGACACGATCCGCTGAAGGCGCAGATCCTTGTCGGCGAAATCCTGGGCGAACATGAGCAGGCCTTCCGGGTCGAAGGGTGCCGAGTCGTGGTGAAAGGATCCGTCGTGTCCGACGGAGTTGAATGTGAAGCGATCCGCCCCGGTTGCCGCCGCGACCCGGCCCATTGCGTCGGCCCAGGAGTTGGAGCCGTCGATGCTTCCGTAAAGACAGGAGAGGGTGTCTTCAACGACCGATGCGCTGGCAGCCATGCAATCGTCTCCCTACCGGATCAGTGCGCGTGCGACTTTCCGTCCTGTCCGTGACGATATGCCCTGCTTAGTGAAGACGCAACTCTAGGGAAATTCGGCAAATGATTAGAAAATAAGTGCTTTCAACTTAAAATATATACGATCCCCCAATGGGGGATGTGCTTTAGCCGGAGCGGGTAAAGCATGAACGCGCGGGTGCCAGGTCTTCGGCGTCCAGTCTCGCCGGAGGGTACGCCTGATCCTGGATCATTGAGGGAGGGCACCGTCATGCCATTCTTTGCTGTCCTCGCGATCTGCTTGAACTCGACGCCGGTCGAAAAATGCCGAGAGGCGACATCGGTGCATAGGGTGACGATCGCCGAGCCCGATATGGCCTTGCCGGCTGCATGCGCGCTGGAATGATCGCAGCCGTCAGGTCGCGACTCCTGCGGGGCGGGGATTATCCCAAAATATTCTGCCGACCCTTGGCGGCGACGGAGGAAGTGGCGACTCGGGAGCGGTAGCAGCCCGTACCGATGTCAGCCGCGGCGGCCGCGACGACCGCGCGTGGACGCGGTGCTGTTCGTTGCCGCGTCGGATGCCTGTTTGTTGACCAACGGCCCGACGGTGTCGACGATCTCTTCCACCGTCGGTCGCGGTCGCCGGCTGTGGGTGTCGATGGCATGGCGCATGGCGCCGAGGTGATGGGGGGAGGTGCCGCAGCAGCCGCCGATGATGCGGGCGCCGACATCGATCGCAAGGCGCGTATAATCGGCCATCTGCTCGGGCGTTCCGGAATAGACCGTCTGGCCATCGACGAAGCGCGGGATGCCGCAATTGGCCTTGAGGACGACTGCGGCGTCGCTGTCGCCGGTGCCCAGTTCCAGACCCGTGGCCAGCATGTCGGAGGCGCCGACGCCGCAATTAGCTCCGATCGCCAGGGGCGTTTCGGCAAGGCCCTCGACCGATTTGTAGAAATCTTTCGGGTGGATGCCCATCATGGTCCGGCCGGCGCTGTCGAAGGAACCGGTGAAGACATAGGGCATAGCGCAGGCGACGGCCGCCTCGGCGGCGGCGCGAACCTCTTCGGCCGCCGACATGGTCTCGATCCACGCGACGTCGGCGCCACCCTCCTTCAGGCCGGCGATCTGCTCGCGGAAGGTCTCGACCGCGTCCTCATAGGACAGATTGCCGAGCGGGGCGAAGATCTCGCCGGTCGGACCGACCGACCCGGCGACGATGACCGGCCGGCCGGCCCCGTCGGCAACCGCGCGGGCGATCTCTGCGGCCTTGCGGTTGAGGTCATGGGTGCGATCCGCCGCCTCATGCAGCTTCAGCCGGTGGCGGTTGGCTCCGAAGGAGCAGGTGAGAATGATGTCGGCGCCGTTGTCCACAAAGGCTTGATGAAGCGCCGTGATCCGCTCCGGGTGGCTCTCCAGCCACATTTCCGGGGCCTCGCCGGATTCGAGGCCCACCTCGAAGAGGTTAGTCCCCGTAGCGCCGTCGGCGAGGAGGACGCCTTTTTCCGCGAGCAGGCGGCTGAGCGGATCGGACATGGATGCCTCTTCGTCACGGATCGGAGGGGTCGCCTTTCGGCGATGCGCCACGCGAAGATGGTAACGCCCCCATCCCCTGCGAAGCGAGCTCTATCATGTCAAGCGCGACCTGCATGCCCTCCCCGTCGCGGGGGAAGAGGGGCGCGGTCTGCTGCCCTTGGGGAGACATTTCCACAGCTAAGTCGTTCCTACGGCATCAATTTTCCCGGCAAGCTCTACCAAAGCCACATTTCGTAAGGATAGCTGGTATTTGAGACGAATCACCGTCGCGCGGACTTGCGCCGCGGTGGAAATGGAAGACGGGGAAATGATGTTTGATCGCGCACCCAAGCGGCTTGACCAAGCGGATATGGTCTATGCCGCGGTTCAAGCTCTTTACGCGGAGGGCTACACCCCAGTGCAGATCGAGGACGCCCTGATTCGACAGGCGCCCACCGATCTCGACCTGCTTGCCGAATGCTACCAGTTGCTGTTTGGCGCCGACGACCGACAGCAGACGATCGCCGATCAGGCAGCCTGACGGCCCGCACCGCGGCGTCAGCGCGATAGCCGGCGCTATGGCGGATGAAACCGTGCCGAGCGTCCCGTTTGCCGTAGCCATGTACCCGTCCGAACGCGCGCCGCCGCCCGGTGATCGAACTCACGACGATCAGCGCAGGCGGAAATGTGGCGCGCGAAGGTGCGGGGGCCTCAGCTCAGCTCGGTCGCGTCGAGCGCGTCCTTGAGTACCGGCGTCACCATCGCAGCCATCAAACCGCGCATGGTCAGCGTGCCAATCGACGCGCCGCTGCCGTTGACGACATGAGCATTGGTGACGCCTTCCTCGCTCATCCGCCGGGCGGCGTCCTCGAGAATGGTACCCTTCTCGACCGGCAGGCTGCCGCCTACCGGAGTCTCTCCTTCCGCGGGAGCCGGGTCCATGACCGTTTCCACCTGGACGACTCGTCCCCGGTTCACTTCGCGGACGAAGGACGAGATGTAGTCGTCGGCCGGCTTCAAGACGATTTCCTGCCCGGTGCCCTGCTGGATGATCTCACCGTCTCTCAGAATCGCGATGCGCTCGCCCAGGCGCAGCGCCTCGTCGAGGTCGTGGGTGATGAAGACGATGGTCTTGTGAAGCTCTGCCTGCAGGTCGAGCAGCACCGATTGCATGTCGTTGCGGATCAACGGATCGAGCGCCGAAAAGGCTTCATCCATCAGTAGGATGTCGGCGTCGGTCGCGAGCGCGCGGGCGAGGCCGACCCGCTGCTGCATGCCGCCCGAGAGCTGGGCCGGATAATTGTCCTCGTAGCCCTTCAGGCCCACCCGCTCGATCCAGCGCATGGAGCCAGAGTGCTGCTCGGCCTTTGACTTGCCCATGACGTGCAGGCCGTAGCCGACATTGTCGATGACGGTCTTGTGCGGCAACAGGCCGAAGCGCTGAAAGACCATGGAGATCTTGTGGCGGCGGAAATCCTGCAACCGCTTGTCGGTCATGGCGAGAACGTCCTCGCCGTCGATCAGGATCTCGCCGCTGGACGGTTCGATCAACCGGTTGATATGCCGGATCAACGTGGATTTTCCCGAACCCGATAGCCCCATAACGACCTGGATCCCGCCCGCGAGCATGTCCATGTTGATATCCTTGAGGCCAAGGACATGGGAATGCTGATCGAGCAGGTCGGACTTCGTCATTCCCTGGCGGACCTTCTCCACCATGGCTTTGTCGTTCGGACCGAACACCTTGTAGAGATTGCGGATCTTGATGGCGACATCAGCCATGGGCGGCCTCCCGGTGACGTTGGAGGCGCTTGCCATAGGCCTGGCTCGCGCGGTCGAAGATGATGGCGATGGCCACAATGGCCATGCCGTTCAGCACCCCTTGGGTGAAGTACTGGTTGGTAATTGCCTGCAGCACCGGCTGTCCAAGCCCACGCACGCCGATCAGCGAGGCGACGACAACCATGGCGAGGGCCATCATGATGGTCTGGTTGATGCCGGCCATGATGGTCGGCAGGGCCAGAGGTAGCTGCACCTGGGTAAGCCTTTGCCAGTTCGACGAGCCGAAGGCGTTGGCGGCCTCGAGTACTTCCTTGTCGACAAGCCGGATGCCGAGATTGGTCAATCGGATGATCGGCGGCATGGCGTAGATCACCACGACGATCAGACCGGGGATCAGGCCGATACCCAGCAGCATGACGATGGGGATGAGATAGACGAAGGACGGCATGGTCTGCATCACGTCGAGGATCGGATTGAGGACCGACTGGACCTTGTCGGAGCGCGACATGAGGATGCCGATGGGCAGGCCGACGACGATCGACAGCAACGTGCACACCACGATGATCGACAGCGTGCGCATGGTGTCTTCCCACATGCCGAAGATGCCGATCAGCATCAGGGCAATAAAGGTGCCTGCGGTGATCCCCTTGGAGCGGCTGGCGAACCAGACGATGGCAACGAGGACGGCGATGACGATCCACCAGGGCGTCTGGAGAAGCAGCTTCTCGAACCAAAGGAGAAAATCGAGAAGCGGTCGGAACAGGGCCTCGATGTCGTTGCCGAACGCGCGCGAAAACGCGCGATATTGTTGATCGATCGCCCGCGACATGAGGCGCAGATTGCGCCCCCCGATCTGGGGAAATTCCGTCAGCCAGTCCAAATGTCAGGTCTCCTCGACGTCCGCTTCCAGTCCCGGCGTTCAACGGCCAATCATGGCCCACTCTTGGGTAGGCGCGGATTCATCCATGGTTACAAAAAAAACGGCCGCGGCGACGCCGCAGCCGTCATGTTTCATCGATCGGGACGGCTCAAGGCGTCGTGACCGAGAGCGGTAAGCCACCGGCTATCGCACGCCCGAACTGCCACCGATCGCGTCAAGATCAAAGCGCTTCCTTGATCTTTTCCGCTGCTTCCGGCGAAACCCATTTCGTCCAGATATCCGCGTTGTTCTCGAGGAAATAGAACGCCGTGTCCTCGCCGGTCGCCTGCTGATCTTCCTTCCAGGCCAGCAGCTTGTTGACGGTCGCGTTATCCCACGAGCGGGTGTTGAGATACTCCGCCGCGGCCTCGGATTCCTTGGCCACATTCGGGGTCACGATCGTGAAGACCTCGGATTTGGTCCAGGCGTTGATCTTCGGATCGGCGCAATCGGCAACCGTAGTGCACTTGGTCCACTCCTCCGGGTCGTGCTCGGCGTCGAAGGCCAGCTTCGTCATCGGGTATTTGCCGAGGATGGCGGTCGGCGCCCAATAGTAGCCGAACCATGGCTCCTTGTTCTCGTAGGCCTTGGCGATCGAGCCATCGAGCCCGGCGGCCGAACCGGTATCGATCAGTACAAAGCCCTTTTCCTCGCCCTCATAGGCGCGGAAGAGGTTGGCTGTGGTGATCTGGCAACCCCAACCCGATGGACAGTTGTAGAAGGCACCCTTGGACGGATCCTCGGTCGACGGGAAGAGATCGGGACGTGCGAGCGCGTCGGCGACCGTTTTGATGTCAGGATGCGCCTCGGCGAAGTAGGACGGAACCCACCAGCCTTCCTCGCCGCCATCCGACAGCGCTTCGGCCGCGAATACGACGGTGCCTTCCTCGACCGCCTTGTCGATCTGATCGCGGAACTGATTGACCCACATTTCCGGCGCGACGTCCGGCTCCTGCTTTTCCGTCATCGATGCGAAAGTGGGCATCGTGTCGCCGGGCAGCAGGCGTGTTTTGCAGCCGTATCCTTCCGAGAGGACGAACTGATCGATCGCGGCCAGCACCTCCGCCGACGCCCAGTTCATGTTTGAAATCGTCAATTCGCAGCTTTCCTGCGCCGATGCGCCCGGTGCGAAACCGAATAGGGCGGCTGCGAGAAAGGTGGAGGCGAGAAGTGATTTCATAAGAATTCCTTATTTATTGGGTTTTTCCGAGTATCGTCAGTGACATTTACATTCGCACTCGCGCTCCGCGCGGCGAAGTGGCACGATCCAGCCGGACGATTACATTCGAAAGCGGTCCGCTCCCAGTGCGTTCCATCGCGGAAACTAGAGGGTTCGGGCCTTGAATCCAACATTTTTTTTGGCCGCGGGGCTAAATAGGGCCGCGCGAGCTTGGCGCAGACCCGTTCAGGACGGGGCGGGTGGCCCAAGCGAGACGTGCCGAATCGTGGCGTCGCGGCGACCATGTGACGGGTTCCGTCGCAGCGTGAGGAAGAGGCTGCCACCCGTCTGTGGTTGCGGAAACCCTAAAGCGAAGCGGCGCCAGCTCCCGGATTCGACCCATTTCATCGCGGAGGGGCGACGCAATAACCGAACGGTAACGCTTACGGTTTACCAACGGATTCGACGCAAGAAGCGCCGCAGCCCCGGATAAGGTTTTGCGTACCGGGAAAGCGACCGCGTTCTTGCCGGTCGTCCGTGATAGAGTGGCCGCGCCTTTCTATAAAAGATTGGCCAGTTGACCCGGCTGTTTCGTCCAAGGGTCCCGATTTTCCGTCACCATCTCGACACCGACCGCCTTTCCTCGGGCCGGGTTACACGTGCACTGGCACCAAATTTTCCACCTCATGGGGCCGGAAGGGCTTGGAAATCCGCGGGACGGCGGCGAGCTGCGCCGGCAGCTGATCCAGGCTGCTGGAGATAAAGCAGAACGGCACATTGTTGCGGAGCAGGAGCTGCGCGATCGGAAGCGACGTCTCGCCGCAAGGGCCGAGGACAACGTCGAGCATTGCGAAATCGAGGCCTTCGTTCACGTAGGCGAGGGCATCGGCGACGGTCGCGGCATGAAGAATCTCTGCATCGATTTTTTCCAGCACGATCCCTTCGAGGTCGATGGCGATAATGGGTTCATCTTCGAGAATTAGAATCTTCATGGACGTGACCCTTCGCGTTCTCTCTCCAATGTTCCAGCGGCGCCGTGGTTGCGCCGATCGTGAATATTTTTAGTATTGTTCTCATTATCAACTAACTGTTAACTATGAATTCCCCGCCTGGCATAGAAAAACCCGGCGGCGGACGAGTCAAAGTCCCGGTGGGCCGTTGCGGTCATAGAATCAGACTTGATTGGCATGAACAGTCTTGGTCGACGCGCTGCAGCCTTACGGGGGCGGTCGCCGCCTGCTGGTCATGGCGCCAGCACGCGGGCGTCGAGAGAGGCGCAGGCGTCAGGAGGCGTGGTTAGCCCGCTGCAGCACGGGAACGTCTGACGGGCTTTCCGCGACGTTGTGCCGGAAGCGCGTCAGGATCTCGGCCGCCGCTTGGTCGGCGGGCATCGGTCGGCCGAAGAAATAACCTTGCAGTTGATCGCAGCCCAGGCTTTTCATCAGCGCCACTTGAGCCTCGGTCTCCACTCCCTCGGTGGTGACCTTCATCTTCAGATGGTGGGCCATGGAGACGATGGTCTCGAGGAGCCGGGAGACGTTCGGTTCGCCGTTTTCCAGGGCGACCATGAAGGATTGGTCGATCTTCAGCTTGTCGAATGGGAAGCGCCATAGGTAGCCGAGTGAGGAATAACCGGTGCCGAAATCGTCCATGTCGATGGATATCCCGAGCGCCCTCAATTCACGGAGCTGCGCGAGAATGTCGTCGGAGCGGTCGAGCAACAGAGATTCCACGACCTCGATCTCAAGCCTCTTCCCGCTGATGTTGGCATCTCGGAGAGCCGTTTCGACGATTCTCACCAGATCGCCGTCGCCGAATTGGACCGGGCTGAGGTTGACCGAGACGAAAAGATCCTGCGGCCACTGGGCGATCTGGCGGGTGGCCTCACGGATGACCCAGGTGCCGATCGCCTTTATGTAGCCGCGCGCTTCGGCGATGGGCACGAAAACGGAGGGAGAGATGTATTCGCCGTTCTCGTCACGCAAGCGCAGGAGCGCCTCGAAGCCGAGCAGGCGCGAGCCGTCGCCATTGACGATCGGCCTGATAGAAAAGTTCGAAGCTCTCATTCTCGACCGCCGCGCGCACCAACGCCTCGACATAACGGCGATGGTGCATCGCCTCGTCCATTGCGGGTTCGAAAAAGACGAGGTTGCGACTTTTATCGGTTTTGTGGTGCAGGTGCGCGATTTCGGCGTGTTTGACCAGCTCGGAGTGGGTGCGCCCGTCCTCCGGCACCATGGCGCAGCCGATCGAGACCCTGGGCTTGACGATTTCGCCCGCGAGTTCGACGGGCTCGCAAACCGCGTCGAAAATGCGTTTCGCCAGTGCTGCAATGTCCTCGATCGAAGTGATGCGGCGGCGCAGAACCGCGAAGTCGTCCGCTCCGATGCGGCCGATGAGATCGCTGGGATCGACGACGGCGGCAAGGCGGGCCGCCACCACCGTCAAAAGTTCGTCTCCGCTGTTTTGGCCAAGCCGGTCGTTGATCTCGGAGAGTTCGTCCAGATCCACATAAAGATAGCCCATCCGCTCGCGCGTCGCCCGCACGGTGGCCAGAACACGGTCGGTTTCCTCCTGCATTCGCCTGCGGTTCATGAGGTTGGTCAAGGCGTCGTAATTGGCCAGGAAGTCGATGCGGTCGGCGGCCTCGGCGATCTTGCGTTTGCGGCGCAGGTAGAGCAGCAAAGGCAGTCCGGTTGCCATGAACAGGATGAGCAGCAATGACACCGAGGCACGGGCAAGCGTGGCTTTGAACGCATAGCGTTGGGCGATCATGTCGGCCACGACGGAAACGTAGCCGATCGTCTTTTCATTCCGAATCAGCGGGGTCAGGAACGAAGGATTGGTGGTTCGGTCATCTTGGACGATCGACCACGCGCCGGGCTTCGTCAGCGTGGTTTTTGAAAGTCGGTCACCCGAGCTGATGCCACCGGGCCGATCGCGCAGCAACCAGTCGTAGCGTTCGGAACGGGATCGGTACACCTCTTGACCGTTGCGGTCGAAAACAGCGAAGCTTTCGATCCCCGCCAGATCCGCGATCTTGCGGATTGATGTCTCTGCGTCAGGGGTGCGGGTGATACCGGTCAAAAACGCGTCGACATGTCCTCCCGGCCCCAACAGAAGGCGCGCGAACTCCGCACCGCGGGCGCGTGCACCCGTTTCGACAAGCTCTCCGACAGTTGCTCCGCCGATCATGAACACGCTCGTGACCACGAACGCGGCGATGATTAATCCGCCGAGCAGGGTCGCGCCGTATCGCTTTATCACGCTGAGTAGCATTGCCATCCGCATCAAAGTTCAGGCGCAACGCTAGAACGAAGGTGTAAACAATTGTCGAATTCAGCTTTGGCAGAGAGCCGTTGCAGCCATTTCTTGCCGCCTCGCGTACAATTAAAGAGCCTCTCTTCGAGAGAGATGTCGATGCGTCCCCACTGTTCCAGCTCGCGGTAAGGAACGCAGGGGCACTTCACGCAATCGGCAATTGACCATCCGGGGGGAAGGAAATTAGACTTTTTTGGGGCGAAGACGTTTTGGCGTTCGGGCTGGAGGAACTACCATGAAAAACGGACTGCTTGCCATCGCCATGGTGGCCGGATTCTTTGCATTCGGCCTATCCAGCGCCGCCGCGGGCCTGGTGGCGAAGGTGGATCTTTCGTCGCAGACGCTGACCGTTATCAAGAACGGTAAGGTGATGTATCGCTGGCCGGTCTCGACCGCCAGGAAGGGCTACGTGACCCCCACCGGAAGTTGGCGACCTAAGCGCACGCACCGCATGTGGTATTCGCGCAAATACGACATGTCGCCGATGCCCTATTCGGTGTTCTACCATGGCGGCTACGCCATTCACGGCACCAACGCGGTCAGCCGGCTCGGACGTCCGGCATCGCACGGCTGCGTTCGGCTCCGCACCGCCAATGCACGCACCTTCTACTCGCTGGTCAAGACGTTCGGGATGGGCAACACCCGGGTCATTGTCCAGCGTTGATACGCCGCTCGCTCAGTGGGTCGGCCGCAAGACCCGCTGTGCGAGATCCGGGGCGTTGGCAGGGCGGGCGACGATCACCGTCACCTTGTGCCCCATCCGCTCGACCCGGTCGGCGTCCGACAGGGCGGAGCGGATCGCATCGACGCGCCGATCGAAAATTCCGTGCGGCGAGTGGCAGAAGGAAACCGTCCAGCGTCCGTCGGTCGGTTCCACGCAATAGTTCAGTTCTGACGCGTGCATGTACGTGCCTCCATCGCAATCGGCCCGTCAGTGGGCCATCAGCAGCGGGATCGGGCAGTCCCTCAGAAGGGCTCGCGTGACCCCACCAAAAATCATCTCGCGCAGGCGCGAGCGTCCATAAGCCCCGGCGACCAGGAGGTCCGCGCCGACGATCGCCGCCTCGTTCAGCAGCGCCTCGGCCGGGTAGTTCCATTTCGGTAGGTGCCGGACCTCTACCGAAATGCCGTGGCGGGACAGATGCTTGGCCATGTCGGCGGCGGGTTCGATACGCTTTTCCTCGCTGGAGGAAGTTTCCGCGACGGAGACCAGATGCACCTGTCGGGCGCGTTCCAGAAATGGCAGCGAGGCGGCGATCGCGTGGGAACACTCGGTGGTGTCGCGCCAGCCGATGAGGATCGTCTGCGGGTCCTTCGACGTCGCCGCATCCGGTGGGATCACGAGCGCAGCGGCCCCGGCATCGAAGAGAACGGCTTCCAGAATATCCGCCAGCCACCTGTCGCCATTGGGGCGTCCGAGCAGGAAGAGGTCGAGCGAGCGGGCCAGCGTTGCCGTTGCCGGGGCCAGCTCGTGCGGCATCCCGTCAACACGCCGCAATTCCACCGCGAAGTCCAGCTTGTCCAAACGCGCGCGAATGGTCTTCTCGGCGACGTCTCCCGCAGCTGCGCCTTCGGCCCAGATTTCGGCGGGAAGGCCCTCGTAGCCGGGTCCGATCGGGATGAAGGCGGTCGGAATGGGGTTGGCGAAAAAAGCTTCGGCATGGGCGCCGAAGATGGCGCGGATCGTCTGGAGGTGGGCGATCTTCGCCGCATCCTGATTGCCTCCGTCGAGATGGACCGCAAGGTCCGCGATGCGGTGCGAACGATCGCGTCGGCTTCGGGACGATGGCGCGCCTTCGAAGTCGGGCGCCCTCGCGCCGCCTTCAGCCCCGGCCCGCATTCCGATGGTGCCCATGGGGTGACCCTTTCGCTTGTCGGAGTATTGCTCCATTCGAAAGGACTTTCCACGCTCTCGTGGGCCGCAACCTTGATCCCGGTCAATTGGCGGACGATTTCGTGCCCGCTTTCTCGGCCGGCTCGACCGTAGCGCGGCTACGCTCCTCGCCGCGCTCCGCGTGGATCACCTCGGCAAACCGACAAACAGAACCGTGTCCTTATTATCGTCCGAGGCTCTAACGCTTGGCCAGTGGCTTCGATTGCCAGCGGTCGTGAAACCACATCCATTGTTCCGGGTGTTCGCGCACCCAGCCTTCAACCGTATCGTTGAGCAGCTGGCAGGTCGCCGCAACGTCGATTTCTCCGGTCGCGTCCCGAGGCAGGTCCAGCCGCGGCTTCAGTTCCAGGCGATAGCGGCCGTTCGGCAGCCGGATCGAGCGCGCCGGGTAGATTTCACAGTCGAACTGGCGGGCGAGCTTCGGCAGCAAGGGGTTGGTCTTACAGGGGCGGCCGAAGAACGTCGTCTCGGCGCCTTTGCGGAATTTCTGATCGACCAGCATGCCGACCGAGCCGCCGCGCTGTAAAACGCCGGCAAGCGACCATGCGGCGCCGGCTTTGGAGGGCACGAGATGTCCGCCGCTGGTCCGGCGGGCCGACTGGACCTCCTTGGCGATGTAGCGGTTATTCGGTTGGCGGAAGAGTGCGGTGAACTCGAGATCGAAGGCCGCTGCGCCGATCGGCAGCAGCTCGAAGCAGCCGAGATGGCCAGTGAAGAAGATGAAGGGTCCCTTGCGCTCGCGCAATTCCAGGAACGTGTCGACGCCTTCGACCTCGATGCGCCCGGCGCCCGGCTTTTCCGGGTCGAAGTCGAAGAGATCGTCGAGAAACACGAACTCCGCGGCGATACGGCCCATCTGCCCCCAGTTCTCCCGGGCGATGCGTTCGACCCAGGCGTCGTCTTTCTCCGGGTAAGCCTGACGCAGATTGTCCTTGGCGAGCCGGTGGCGCGGCGTCAGCGGCCCCAACAGCCGCGCCGTGCGGTCGGCGAGGGCGAGGCCGGTTTCGGCCGGCAACAGGCGAACCAGCCGGAGAAGCCCGAACAGAAGCTGGGCGACGACATAGTCCGCCGCCCGTTTGCCCCTTAGAGCGAGGCGTGTGGCAGTCGGATTCATGCGGCGACGGTGTCCGTGCCCTCAGCCTCAAGATCGAGAACGATCTTGCCGAAGACCTCGCGCGCTTCCATGCGCTTCAACGCGACCTCGATCCCATCGAAGCCGATCCGAGTGTCGATCACCGGATGGACCAGGCCGCGCGCCATCTTCTGCATGGCATCGCGCATGTTTTCCATGCGGCAGCCGAAGGAGCCGAGCAGTCGCAACTGCTGCTGGAACAGCATCATCAGATTGACCTCGGTCGAGATGCCGGAGGTCGAGCCGCAGGTGACCAACCGCCCGCCACGCTTCAGGCACAGCATCGAGGCCGCGAAAGTATCCTTGCCGACGTGCTCGAACACCACGTCGACCCCCTTTTTCTTCGTGAGCTTGCGGGTGACGCCCTCGAATCGATCCTTGCGGTAGTTGATCACATGGTCGGCGCCCAGCGCCTTGGCGCGCTCGATCTTGTCGTCGGACCCTACCGTCGTGATGACCGTGCAGCCCATCTTCTTGGCGAGCTGGATCGCGGCCGAGCCGATGCCGGAGCCTCCGGCGTGAATCAGGATCGTTTCGCCCGGCTCGAGCTTGGCATTGTCGAACAGCATGTGCTCGACGGTGCCGAAGGTGACCGGCGCCAGCGCCGCGCCGATCGCGTCGCAGCCCGGAGGGGCAGGGACGAGGAGCCGGGCGGGCAGGTTGACCTTTTCCTGCGCGAAGCCGTCGAGATGGAAGCCGTGGACGCCCCCGACATGCTCGCAAAGATTGTCGCGGCCCTCGCGGCAGGGGCGACAGAGCCCGCAGGTGCGCGCGCCATAGATCGACACGAGTTGGCCGGGCAGCACCGAGGCGACGCCCGGACCGATCGCCGACACGACGCCGGCAGCCTCGGCGCCGACGACCAGCGGCATCTTGCGTTTGGCGAACGCCATGCCGCGCCAGCCCCAGACGTCGATGTGGTTGAGCGCCACCGCCTTGATCGCCACGGTGACCTCGCCGGGGCCGGGCTCGGGCGGCGGTGGCAGGTCGACCACTCTCAGGTCGCGGTCGCCGACGAGTTGCAATGCCCGCATGATACTACCTCAGTCTGGATCACGATGACATTCGATCGGTTCGCCCCAATCCCATGTGATCGAATTTCGCAATTGAAAGCGAAAGAGACGCAGGACACCGTTCCTGCTCTTGCTTGCGCTCTTGATGTTGTGGAACCGGCGGTCAGGCGCGCGGTTCGCGCCCGATGACGAGACAGACGTTCTGGCCGCCGAAGCCGAAGGAATTGGACAGCACCGCGCGGATATCGGCCGAGCGTGCCGCGTTCGGTACGGTGTCGAGAGGGATCGCCGGGTCCGGATTGTCGTAATTGATCGTCGGCGGCAGCACGCCGTGTTGCAGCGACAGCACCGAGAAGGCGGCCTCAATCGCTCCGGCCGCGGTCAGCGTGTGGCCGATCATCGACTTGTTCGACGAGATCGGGGTCGTCTTCAGCGCCTCGCCGAAGATGGCGCCGAGGCCGGTCGCTTCCATCCGATCGTTTTCCGGGGTCGAGGTCCCGTGGGCATTGATATAGTCGATGTCGGTCGGCTCCATGCCAGCGTCGGCGATTCCGGCCTTGATGGTCGCGATGATCGGCGAGCCGTCGGGCTTGGAGCGCGTGCGGTGGAAGTCGTCGGCGCGTTCGCCGCAGCCGTGGATGATGCCGAGAATCTTGGCCCCGCGTGCCTTGGCCGCCGTCAGCGACTCCAGGACGAGCGCGCCCGCGCCCTCCGCCATGACGAAGCCGTCCCGATCCTTGGAGAAGGGCTTGGAGGCCTTTTCCGGAACGTCATTGTTGGTCGACAGCGCCGAAAGCAGCGAAAAGCGGATCACCGATTCCGGCGTGATCGAACCATCGGTGCCGATCGCGATCGCCCGCTCGGTCTCGCCGCGGCGGATCGCCTCGACGCCGAGCTGGATGGCGCTGGCGCCAGAGGCGCAGGCGGTCGACAGGGTGATCGGCAGGCCACGGGTTCCTAGCCGATCGGCCAGCAGCTCGGAGATCCGGCTGCACTGGGTCAAACGGTAGATCGCGGGATTGGGGTGGCGCCTGGCCACTTCCAGCAGCCGGTCGTAGCCGGCCTCCTCGCGTTCGGCGCCGTCCATCGCGTCGAGGGCGAGACGATGCTGCCATTCCATCTCCACCGGCGGCGCGGCCAGGAACAGCGGTCCGCCAAAGTCTTCGTCCGGCAGGCCGGCCATCCGGATCGCCTCGGACCCGGCAGCTTCGGCCATGGCGTAGGAGAGGGTGGTCGAGGTGTCGTTCTCCGGTCCCATGAAGTCGACCGAGCCGGAAATGGTCGTCCGCAGCCCCTCGGTCGAGAACCGCTCGATGCGGTGAATGCCCGAGCGGCCCGAGGACAGCGCCGCCCAATTGTCCTCGACGCCGCGGCCGAGCGAGGACACGATGCCAAGCCCGGTGATCGCGATCACCGGACGGCCCAGGAAATCGGTCTCCGCGGCGGTCACATTGGCGCTCATGATCTGATCCTCACAATCTGCGGCCGTCCACGGCCTCGAGCAGACAAGCGCCCTCGGCATGCAGATGGCCGATCGCGGTCACGACCGCCCGGCGGGGCCTTGCCGATGCCGGCTGTTCCTCGCTGGGATCGAGCGGCGGCAGGGCCTCGCCGCGCGACAGCGCACCCGCAGCCAGCGCGATCCCGGCCGGCAGCTGCGCCTCGAAGGAATGGCCGAGCAGCGTTCCATAGGCCCGGACCGGCGCGCCCGGAAAGGTTTTTTGCAGAACACTGCGTTCGATCGCCAGAAGATCGGCGATACCCGTCGCGCCCGACAGAACCAGGGTCTCTTCCGCCGGTCCCTGCTGCGGCGGCAGAACGGCCTGAAAGCGAGCCTCGGTCGCGGCCGTCTCGCGCCGGCCGCGGTCGCCGGTCGCGGTGATCAGCCGGGCGTAGGCGAGGGCCGATCGGGCGGCGGCATGCTCGGCCGATTCCAGGATGACGAAGGCGCCGACGCTGCCGACGGCGATGCCGTCATGGGGCGCCACGCGGGACGACACCGGGCGCCACTCGTCCTTGAGCATCAGCCCGGCGAGATCGAAATTGAGGATCAGATCCTTGCGCTCGGCCGAGAACGCGCCGCCGACCAGACAGATGTCGCTCTGACCGGACGCGATCCGGGCTCTGGCCGAGGCGAACGCCGAAATCCCCGCCGCTTCCTCGCCCATGAAGGTGCGCGACGAACCCGTGACCTTGTGAACGATCGAGATGTTGCCCGCGAGGAGGTTGGAAAGCTGCGTCAGAAACAGGGTCGGCCGCAGTTCCGCCGACAGGGTCTCGTTGACGATGCGGTCGCGGTCGTTCGACCCCCGCGCCCGCTCCATCACCAGCGCGTCGACGGTCATGTCGCGCTCGCCGCCCCCGGCGGCAACCACCATGTCGATCTTGCCGCGAACCACCTCGTCGGCCGGGATGCCGGCATCGTCCAACGCTAGCCCCGCCGCATAGGTGCCCAGCTTTTGCCAGGTCTCCATCTGGCGCTGGTCGCCCTTTTTCGGGATCTGGCCGGACCAGTCGATGGGGGGCAGGGGATGGACGAAATAAGGCGCGTAGGCCTCGGCCTCGATCCTGGGCTGCGGGGCGGGACCTCGCGCGATCGCGTCGAGATGGGCCGCGATCCCCTCGCCGATAGAGGACACCATGCCGATACCGGTTATGACGACGTCCCTGGCAGTCTCAGTCATGCGATTGTTCCAAGCTTCCGGATCGTTCCGTCTCCCAGCGGCGCGATCGGTCCGTAACGTCCTCCGCTCCAAAGCATGAGACCGGATAGCCGCGTCAGCTATCGGACCCCGTCACGCTGCCGTCCCACGTCCACGGCATCCGTCGGGTGGATTGGGCGAACCCGCGGGGGCTGTAGCCGCCACGCGATAGTTCTTATGCCTCAGCCTGCCTTCGCCGCGCGCAGCTCGTCGATCTTCGCGCAGAGATTCTTCAGCACGAAGTATTCCTCCGTCGGCACGTCGCCGTCATTGACCTCCTGGGTCCATTTCTCGAGCGGAATCTTGATCCCGAACTCCTTGTCGATCGCGAACACGATGTCGAGGAAGTCCAGCGAATCGATTCCGAGGTCGTCGATGGTGTGACTTTCCGGAGTGATCTGCTCGCGGTCGATCTCGCTGGTCTCGGCGATGATATCCGCGACCCGGTCGAAGGTTGAAGACAATGATTTATCCTTGTCTGATGGTCCATGTCGAATTTGGCGCGAAGCTATAGGGAATTTGGCGTGAAATGCAAAGCCGCGATCACCCCGTGCCGGCACAGCGGGCGCGATGCTGGTGCAGGGTGTGGAAAATGAGGGGAGGGGGCCGCCCCATCGATCTCCGCCGGCGCCGACCGTATACTTGCCGGTGTGCCAAACAGGCAAAGCACATTCACGCAGGCGCTCGTTCCAAGAGGATGCGTGGCATCCAGCGGGCACGGATGACCGTCAGATCTTCTGGACGACCGTTTCGAGCATGTCACGCACCTGACCGGCGACCGACTTCAGTCCCGCGTTGTCGATAGCCTCCATCGAGGCCTGCGGATCGACCGCGCTGACCTCGACCGCGTTCGGTCCAGTTTTTCGCACGATCACGTTGCAGGGAAGCATCGCTCCCACACGCGGCTCGAGGCCGATGGCCTGATGCGCCATGCGTGGGTTGCAGGCCCCGAGGATCAGATAGTCGTCCATGTCGATGTCGAGCTTCTTCTTCATCGTCGCCTTGACGTCGATCTCGGTCAGAACGCCGAAGCCCTGGTCGGTGAGCGCCGATCGGGTGCGTTCCACGACGGCATCGAAGCTCTCCGCGTCGAAGATACGGTTGATCGTATAGGACATTTGACGTCTCCTTTTGAAAACAGGTTCAGCGGCTCAGATATTTCACCAGCGCGAAGATCGCCAGGATGACGACGACGAGCAACAGCAGCATCCACAAACCGCCGAACCCCATGCCGCCGCCCATCCAACCAAATCCGTCCATCATCGGTTCCCCTTCGCTGTTGCTTGCCGGCGCGACGCGCTCTGGCGTTTCCTGTGTGGCCCAACCGGGACGTAGGGCCAATGATCTGAATCAACAGGCCTGACGAGCCTTCTTCTTCCGGCTGTCGCAGGCCGCCGACGCAAGCAAAGCCTGGCGCGAAGCGCCGGAAACGCTTGCGACTGGCCGATCAAGCGGAACAGTCGGCGCGATTGCAACGTTTGCTCGGTAGGACCGGATCACTTTTCAACGATCGGCTTCGCGCGGCTCTCGGCCAAGGCGGGCCGATCGCGGCAAGCCGGAGATGACGTCGAACTCTCCAAGTGTAGGGCAACGATCGATGAGCGCGAACAAGACCGAGGGCCGAACCCTTTTTCTTACCAACCGGCTAATCCGGGCGGCGACCGCGCTTGGCCGGATCACCGCCCAGGTTCACAGGGATGAGCACGGCCTTACGGCCCCGGAGTTCAGCGTGCTGATCATCCTCGGCGCCGCTGACGGAAAGGCATTCACCTCCTCTTACATCGTCGAGACGACGGCGATGGATAAGACCAAAGTCAGCCGGGCCGTGTCGTCTCTCGACCGGCGCGGTTGGCTGGGCCGCAGTCGGGCGACGGCCGACCGGCGTTTCGAATATCTGACCCTGACCGAGGCGGGCAGGCGCGCTTACCTGTCGCTCGTCCCCAAGGTCGAGGAGGCCGAAAACCAGGTGCTGAGCGAATTGAGCGAGGACGAACTCGCGGGACTCGAACGAGGGCTGGCCGGCCTTGATCGCGCCCTCGACCAGGAATAGCGGCAACCGCGGGTCCCCCGATCTCGCGCCGATCTCCCCGTCGATGCGTCGCGACTTGGCAGGCCGAGCGCCAATCGTTACCTAACGCGGATGCAACCGCTCCGAAATCCAGATGGCGTCGACCGCCGCTTTGCCGTCGCGCCGATGATCGACTGGACCGATCGCTTAGGACTGTAAGGCGAAGAGCGGTCGAGTCGTACCGTTTGTTGTACCAGCCAATGGAAAGCGCCCCGCCACCGTCAGGTCACTAGGCGCTGCGCTCTGCCGGTGGTGGACGGCGGCGCTACGGCTGCTTTGGTAGGGCGCGTCATCGGGATCGGTGTCGACACGTACAATGGTGCCGGCCTCGATCACACGCCGAATCCAGTCAATATCGAACTCGAGCCGAATGTGTTCCTCAGGTGCCGGTTGTCACGAAGCAGCCAAAGCCGGCCAAAAATGGCGTTCCGGTCTCGTAGAAGGTACACCGCTACAATGAACCCGATTTCGCCACTGGTGCTCGTGCTGATGCTGCTGGCCCCACCAGCCATGGCCGACGCGATCCCCGTCTGCTCCGGTGGCGATCGTGCGGCGCGGAAGCTGACCTGCATCGTCGATGGTGACACCGGATGGGAGCGTGGCGTGAAATGGCGCGCGCTCGATGTCGACACGCCCGAGATCAGCCAGCCGGAATGCGCCGAGGAAAGGCGCCTTGGGCTCAAGGCACGCGAACGGCTGCGGCAGTTGATGGCCGGCGGCTACCGTATAGAGTGGACTGGCGGCCGCGGACGATACGGGCGGGAGCTTGCCAACGTCATCCTGTCGGACGGCCGCGACGCTGGCCAGGTGCTAATCGAGGAAAGTCTGTCGCAGCCGTGGCCGAACGAAGGCAACAGGTGGTGCGGGCGATGATCGAGCCTGTCCGAAAGGTCGCCCCGATCGTCATCGAGACACTCGGGGATCTGATCGATGCCGGCATGCACCTGTCGGTCTATTGCGGCGAGGCGCTCGGGTCTCATCCGTGCGGACGGAAACTCGATGTCGATACGGCCGAACTCGCCAGACTGTTCGGTCGCGACGCGGTTTATGTCGGGCGACGCTTCCCGCTGAAATGCGCCCGCTGCGGCAGCCGCAAGCTCGAATACCGCGTCGGCACCAGCCCGGTGATCGTCCCGCGCCCGGGCAATCCCTTCGTCTGCCGATGATACGGCGCCTGCTCGCCCGCCTTCTCCGCCGCCCGCCGGAGATCCGCCGCGAGGCAACTGTCCTGGTGACGATGCACGGGGCGCAGCGTGCGTGGTTGGAGGCACGCGATCGCCGGCGGGCCGCGGCGCAGGGCGCTCTATCAGGACGTCTACTGCCGTCGCGGAGCTGCTGAGAACCACATCAAGTCGTTCAAGAGACATCTGGCCGCCGATCGTACCTCCTGCAGCAAGGCGACGGCGAACCAATTCCGCCTGTTCCTGCATGCTGGCGCCTACTGGCTGATGTGGGGCCTGCGAGCCGTGATGCCGAAGCGTTCGCACCTTGGTGAAGGTGAGGCTGGTCTTTCGATACCATGCTGCGGCATCGGCCGGAAAGTAATCTCACCAAAGATTGTTGTTGGCGCATGGCGGCCGTCGACAATAGCTTTTTTGGCCGTCAGATAAATAACGACACCTCCGAATGACAAGGCGGCCCGACGGTTCGCAGGTTCACCGGTTGCGAACATGTGCGTGGCCGTCTCCGGTCGTTTCGACCCGGCGCTTTTTCTCGGCCGACTTGGCACCAATGATTACAGCCGTTAAGCGTGGGAACCGTCAGCAACAGAGTTCCTCCATGCACCACACCTGCCACACTTTCCGGGCTAAAAGATGAAGGCGAGCGCTCTTTCCCGCCTCGTCGAGAATGTCCGCCGCCCCAACCATGACAAGCGCCCCTCAATCGAGACATTTGCCGACATCGACGTAAACCGCGTCGCCTCCGAGCTAGCGCTCGAATCACAGGGTAAGGAACGTGGCGAACGGGACGAGCCTCCGACGGGATCCGTCGCAATGGACGATGTCGAGGCGCGGATCGTTGAGCGCGTCGAGGCCGAGCGGAAATCCTCCCACGCGATGGTAGAGGACGAGCTAAGAACCTACACGGAGCGACTCGCATCCTTGGACTTTGAGGGGCGGTTCAGCGGGATACGACAGGCTGCTCNCCCGCTGAAATGCGCCCGCTGCGGCAGCCGCAAGCTCGAATACCGCGTCGGCACCAGCCCGGTGATCGTCCCGCGCCCGGGCAATCCCTTCGCCCGCCGATGATTCGCCGACTTCTTGCTCATCTCTTCCGCCGCCCGCCGGAGATCCGGCGCGAGGCAACGGTCCTCGTGACGATGCACGGGGCGCAGCGTGCGTGGTTGGAGGCACGCGATCGCCGGCGGGCCGCGGCGCAGACCGAGCGCTGGGGTGCGGATTGCCAGCGTGAGCAGCGTTACTGGACTGCCGTCATGCGGGAGATCGAGCGTCAGACCGGCTATCGGCACCAACCGGACACGGCGACGCGGATTTTGAAGCGGTGACGGCTCATGCTGCAAACTCAAACTGCACGATGCAAATTCCCGCGTCTCGGAGATAAAGGTCTGCTTCGCACCCATCCTAGTCTAGCAATCAGCCCCCGCTCGCGTGATCCGAATAGCTGCCATTCGTTTATGTTGAGCGACGGCATCTATGGCATGGTCGGCACGACAATGTGAGTGAGGAGGAGTAACGGAAGTACGTTCCCGACAAGGGGACACTCATAGAGGCAGAGCGGTAGTCGGCACCTACCGGACGAAGGCGGGGGGGGGGACCCAGCCTAGCATTACAGTTGCGCTTTTGATTTGAGGTGTGATTGTCGAGCAGCGGCCTGATGGGCTCGTCGCCAGAGCGACCATGCGATGACATGGGCGGGCTGGATTTTTCGTCGAGCAAGGCGGGTGGCGATGCGTCGGATTTCCTGGATCGACCACCGGATCAGCGGCGGGGTGCGCGCTTTATCCGGCGTATTGTTTTTTGGGGCGCGGCGTTGGCGTGATGGCGGATCGCGGCCATCATGGCGAAGGCGAGCATGACGAGCGAGACGTGGCGATGCCAGCCATGCCAGGAACGGGTCTCGTTGTGGTCGAGGCCGAGCTCGTTCTTGGCCGTCTCGAAGCCGTCCTCGATGGCCCAGCGATGGCCTTCGACCTTGACCAGCGTTTCGATGGAGGCGCCGGCGGGGCACCATGTGGAGAAGAAGGCGAGATCCTCGTCGGCGATGCTGCGGCGGACCAAAAGACCGCGTGTCCAGATGCCGGGGAACGCGGCATCGAAATCGCCGGCGTCGAGATCGGCCAGTTCGAGATAGGCCCAGTCATGCAGCCTCTCGCCCTTGGTCCCATTGCCCGCCGACAGACGCCGCCATGCATCGTCGGGCAGGCTTTCGGCGATGTCTTTTGCCGGTCCGGCGATCGCCTGCGGCTTTGCCCACGAGCGGAAGGGGTGGTTGGCGTTGACGCCCAGCACATAGCCCTTGCCGGCGCGCCGCAGCGCCGTTTCGATGTCGCCGACGCCGTAGACGCTGTCGGCAGCCACCCAACTGAACGGCACGTTCGCGGCAGTGGCCCGCTCGATCATGGCGAGCGCGAGCGCCGGCTTGGTGGCAAAACCGATATCGTCCGGAACATGCGCCCTGGCCATGCGCGCCGGATCGTCCGTCCACGCCTTCGGCAGATAGAGCGCCCGGTCGATGAAGGCATGGCCGTGTCGGGAGACATAAGCCGCGAACACGCCGATCTGGCAATTGGCGATCTTGCCGGCCGAACCCGTATATTGCCGCGCAACGCCGCATGAGGCCTTGCCCTGCTTCAGGAAGCCGGTCTCATCCAGAACAAGCACCGCATCCGAGTCGGCCAAGGTCTCCAGCGCATAGTCGCGCACGATGGCGCGCAGCGCATCGGCGTCCCATCGGCCCCGACCCAGGATCGCCTGTTGACGCCACGGACCGGGATCGCCGGCGGCCTCCGCCCGCATCCAGCCTGTCTTGCGACGCTCCTCCCCAAGCAGCCCGTCCAGGAACAAGCCAGCTGAAGCCGCCAGTTCCCGGCGAAACAGCGGCTGCATCCGCGCCTTCACGTCCCGCAACGATGACGCCCAAAGTTCCAGCGTCGCCTCGACCGATATCCCAGACATCCATGACCTCCGAATCAGGGAAACCCATGGATTCAGACGTTCTCGAAATGCGCAACTGTAATGCTAGTGTCGGTTCTGATGTCCTGATCGGCGCGAGGGACCCTAACGACACGACCAGCGGGTCTAGTCGGTATCAACATGTGGGCAGATGATAATTTGTCGCATACCACATCTTGACGTTTGAGCTTTTCGTTTCCATATTGTTCTTCCGACCGAATGGGATCGGGCTATGCTCGGCAACAACTATAGGCTGACGGCATTCGCCTCGGGGTGCGGGGACAGCATTCTGATCGGGGTGCACGAAAGTGGTGGGGATCAACGTCCACTACCGAGCCGGCAGGATAAAGAGGACGATGAAACGCCTGATTTCGTCCCGGCCATCCGGCAAGCACGCGGCAACGACCACCTCGACGTACTCGGCAAGGCGGGGGGCGCCCTAGCGGAAAGTCGGTTGACGCGCCTGACCCGTGACCGCATCTATCTTTACCCCACCTGGCACAGCCAGCCCGACTATTCGGCGGTCATGTCTGGTCGCGACGATCGAGCGATAACTGCGCATGCGGAGAAGAACGCACCTGAACTGCGGCCGACGCTGATGATCATTGTTGCCGAAGGCGACATCCAAGCGCATCTGAGGCTAATGTGACGGCTGCCCTGCTTAAGACCGGGATCAACAGGAAGTACCTCGTCCCGATCGTGGTAGCCTATGCTGCTGCAGCCGGTTTGGTCGGGCTCGATCGCATCACACAGATCCAGACGCTTCTCCAGCACGCCAGTATCGCGGGTGTGGCTGGCGTTGTGATGCTTGCTTTGCAGGATCTCTTCCCCCGCTCCCTGAAGGAGATGCTCGTCTTCTGGCGCCTGCGCCACCGGGTTCCGGGTTGCCGGGCATTCACCGAGATCGCCCCGAAGGATGCCCGCGTGGACCTAACGGATCTCGCCGTTCTGATCCCGACGGCGCCGATGACACCCACGGAGCAGAACGCTCTCTGGTTCAAGTGGCTCAAGGCGACTGAGAACGATCCCGCTATCGCAGACAACCACCGGCGGTTCCTAATCCTGCGCGACTGCGCCGTCCTTCTCGCGCTGCTCGCACTCGTCACGCCGGTGCTGCTCATCTGGACATTTGACACCCAGACCCAAACATTGATGCTCAGTGGCGGACTCCTCGTAGCCTATGTTGTGGTCGCATTGTCTGCCCGCAATGCTGCTGTCCGACTCGTCGGAAACGTCGTTGCCCGCAAGGTGGCGACCGCATGACGGACCGTCGGGATCGTGAGGGGGGGCCGTTGATGAGGATCGATATCCATGACGTCGATCACGGCGGATGCACGGTCATCACTGGCCCGGCTGGACACCGGCTAATGCTGGATTGCGGGCTTTGCAGCGATCGCCCTTGGTACCCGTCCCTGGCATACAAGCATCAGCGCATCGATACGCTGATGCTGATGAACTTGGACGAAGACCATTGCGAGGATCTGCCCTATCTGTGGCGGGATTGTCCGATCGGAGGACTCGTCAGCAACCCTACCGTTGATGCCCGCGCCCTTCGGGCGATGAAGGCGGAGTGCGGGATGCGGGACGGAGTGACCACCGCGACCGGAATCCTTGAGCGCTTCGGCCCCGGCTTTCTTGGCAATTGGTCACACAATCTGGGCGGAGTCGCCTGGCACGTGTTCTGGAACCGTTACAGGGTCGACTTCACCGACACCAACAACCTTAGCCTAGCGGCGCTCATCCGCTTCGGGGCCTTCACGATCCTGTTCGGTGGCGATCTCGAACGCGCGGGCTGGCGCCAGCTGCTGACGATCCCGGACTTCCGCGCGAAGCTGGCCGAAACCACCGTCTACGTCGCTTCGCACCATGGGCGCGAGAATGGCTGCTGCGACGAGATCTTCGAGATTTGCAGCCCTGAACTCGTCATCTTCTCCGACGGACGCAAGCAGTTCGGCACCCAGGAGACCCGGGATTGGTACGCCAGCCGTACTGGGGGCATACCCGACTATACGAAGCCAGGGGGACTGTTCGGCTTGCAGCCTCGCCGCAAGGTCATGACGACCCGACGGGACGGCACGATCTCTATCGATGTCGCCAATGACGGCAGGTTTTCGGTGTCGAGCACGAGAAATGAAAGCTCGGTGGCGCTTCCCGGCCTGCTCTCCAGTCATTCGGTCAGAGTGGCAACGTGAACGCGCAGAGATTCAGTCAGGCGTGTGCGCGAAAATAGTAAATAGCGGCTTTGGCATGTTCAGCTTATTAGCCATCGGTCCGCTAACGGCCCATCCCTCGCGCTACCCCCCGTCCTTCCGCTCGCCTCTGGCCACCACTCGCAGCGCGTCGTCCGGCAGTGGTCGCTGCAGCGCTGACGCTTCCGCCCACTCCGCCCGCATCCACACGTCCATCTCCTCCGGCTCCGTCAGGATCACCGGCATCGCCTTCGGGTGAATCGGCGCGACGATCGCGTTAGGCGCGCAGGTGAGGAAGGAGTATAGGTCGGAGTTCACCTCCCCTTCCTTCGTCTTTCGCACGCTGGTCCAGTTCGTCCAGATCCCGGCGAACGCCATCAGGGGTCGGCTCTCGTCCGCGGCGAACCACACCGGCACCTTCTTGCCCTCGGCCGTCGTCTCGTATTCCGAGAAGCTGGTGAAGGGCACCAGACAGCGGTTCGCCGGCCCTCGCCAGCGACGCCAGTGCGGAGACTTCACGTTGCGGACATTGGTGACGCCGCTGTCGACTGTGCGACCCTTCAGGACGAACTGCGGCGACGGCATGCCCCAGCGCATCATCGTCAGCTCGCGCTCGCCATCTTCAGCGGTGCGAACCACCGGCGCCGGATAGTCCGGGAAGACGCCCGGCAGCGGCGGCAGATTGCCGGTCTTGTCCCGCGTGGCGCGGGTGAACTCGCGGATCGCCGCCTGGCCCTTGGTGATCGAATAGAGATTGCACATGCCTGAGATTATAGGCGCGAAACAAAAAAAGACCGCCGCACCGGTGAGGGACGGCGGCTCTGGCATGATGGCGATGCGAGTGGCGTCAGTCGCGCCGCGCCTGGTCCGTCCGTGCTCGATCACTCGGTCCATGCGGCTACCCAAGGCATCGATCGATGCCCCGGACGCCAGCGCGCCAAGGTCAAGTGCAAGGGTCACATCACGCGAGGCAAAAGACGGGACCGCAAGCGTGTTGGCGGGGCGGATTTCTAACATGGTGTGCTCCGGGCATGAAAAAGGCCGCTCGAGGCGAGCTTTTTGGGAAGAGATGGTTTTTGGGGAGGGTCAGAATTCGTTAATGGGTATCAGCCACCCTTGGTCCGGCAGAAGCAGTTCCGCTGCCGTCCAGAGACCCCACGGTGGTTGCCGGCCTAATCGAACCGTGGGGTCTCGCGCATTTCTGTCGAGCTCCTGCGCCCTACCGAATATTGCCAGCGGCAAAGCTGGAACCCTTCCACCCACGCCCCGTTGTCTGCCAACGCGGCGGAAGCGCCGCCGCCCCGGTGTGGCGTCGTGGGTAAGCCTAGAAAGACCGCGATCGTTGTTGTGGAAGGTTCAATATGCTAAAATTTATTGGTGGTACGGTCGGCTTTATATTTATCGTGGGAGTGCTGGTAATCATCGGGATTCTGATGCTAATCTTCTGATTTGCACCAGCTGTCTCGGTCGCGATCTGGCGCGTCAGGGCCGCCCTGCTTACCTAGCGGTAGGGTCATCGTTTCATTTGCAGATATGCACTGAAACCAGCCCCACCGGTGCGAGGCGGCGACGGCTGTAGAGACGCGAGGCACCCCATGGGTCGTCAGCGGATTCCCCGGTGGCGCATAGCGCGCTCGGCTATGGCGGCCCGCGTCTTCGGACAGTCGCAACGTGCCGTTGCCCATCCGTCCGATCACACGACCCTTGTCGTGGTGCAGGAGCGCCCGCACGTCGTTCTCACGCAATGACCGAGCAAAGGCGCCAGGCGCAATGCGCTCACGAAACTCGCCGGCGATGACAGTTTCGGAATGAAACACCGCGGCATAACCAGTGATAAGGTTGCCGTTGGACGCCTCAAACGGCTGCGCCCGCAGCTCAAGGTCAGCGCCGGCCAACTTTGGCCTCGCCTCTGCCAGCCTGCGCTCCATCCGGCGTATCCGAAGGCCGCGAGCCGTCTTGACGGGGTTTGAGTCGGCTTCCTCGAACGGCCTTCCGTCGAGGGTGACGCGGGCCTTTTTCGTCACGTGCTGCTGGTTCATGCGTTCCATCAGTAGTACCCCGCTTCACGCGCTTCCATGAGATACCGAGCCAGATGACCGTCACGGGGATCTCCGAGGAAGCGCGGCGTCATCGGACCGAGTCCCAACCAGGCAATGTCATTGCGCTCGAACTCGTCGATGAGGTCGGCGTAGGCTTTCCTCGCCTCCGCGACGGATACCAACGCGGTGCAGATTGCGGCGACGCGCCGGCCGTATTCGGGCTTGGCGATCTCGCAGGCGCCGACGCTGGCCTTGGTGCGAGCGTCGGCGAGACGACCGTTGACGACGTCAATGGCGGTCTCGAGGTCGGCCATCCGAGTCGTGATCTCGGCACGACGCTTCCTCTTCATCGCCTTACCAGAAGCCGGATCGCCCAATAGCTCGGCGACGCTGGGGCGCATCTCGCGTGTATTATCCGCGTCGATCTGGGCGCGCAGCGTGGCCGACTAGATCGCAACCCTGGCGAAGCCGCAACTACTGGGGGTATGCACTGAGTGCCGCGCAGCCTGATTGGAATGGTTACGGCAAAGCCGGCGTGAAAAGCTTCCCAACTCGACGTCAACAATTACCGACGAGTTGGGGCCGCCCGTGCCGCCCAAGCTAAGCCATCACCGGCACGGTCATCCCCGCTTGGTTGCGGGCCGGCAGGGGCCTGTCTACTGTCGCGCAAAGAGGGCGGGGCCGAGTCAGCATGACCGACAAGATCGAGGCGTTCATCCAGCGCTGGCAGGGACGCGAAGGTGGACAGGAGCGAGCGAACTACGCGCTGTTCCTGACTGAGCTCTGCACCGTCTTAGAGCTTCCCCAGCCGGACCCAGCAGATGCGACGTCCGCGGGCAACGACTACGTCTTCGAGCGCGGGGTCCGGGAGACGGCTCGGGACGGCACGACGTCGGTCAAGCGTATCGATCTGTACAAGCGCGATTGCTTCATCCTTGAGGCCAAGCAGTCCCGCTTCTCCGGCGACAAGACCCTTCCGCAATCCGAACTGCCCCTGCCCGGTGTCGCCCAACCTGCACGGGGCCGACGCGGGGCCGATCGCGGCTGGGACGTCCTCATGCACAACGCCCGTAGCCAGGCCGAGAACTACGTGCGCCTCCTGCCGACGGCGCACGAACCGCCTCCCTTCGTTCTCGTCTGCGACGTCGGCCACTGCCTCGAGGTCTATGCGAATTTTCGCCGCGACGGGAAGGCCTATGACCAATTCCCCGACCGCCGCTCGTTCCGGGTCTATCTGGAGGACCTTCGTAACGAGACCGTTTGCGAGCGCCTGAGGGGTATCTGGACGGACCCGATGGCGCTCGATCCCTCGCGCCATGCCGCGAGGGTGACGCGCGATGTCGCCGAGCGGCTTGCCAAGGTCTCGGTCGCCCTGGAGAAGGCCGGACACGCGCCGGAGGAAGTCGCCATGTTCCTCATGCGGCTGCTCTTCACGATGTTCGCCGAGGACGTCGATCTCCTGCCGAAGGATTCGTTCAGAGACCTGTTGAAGGATTGCCTCGCCAATCCCGCGATCTTCCCCGGCATGCTCGAAGACCTCTGGCGCGCCATGGACGAAGGCACCTTCTCGGCGGCGCTGCGCCAGAAGGCAAAGAGGTTCAACGGCGAGTTCTTCAAGAACCGCCGTGCCCTCCCGCTCCCCCGGGAGGAAATCGGCGAACTCGTCGCCGCGGCGGAGCGCAGGTGGAACGAGGTCGAGCCGGCAATCTTCGGCACCCTGCTCGAACAGGCGCTGGACCCGACCGAGCGCCGACGCCTCGGTGCGCATTACACGCCCCGCGCCTATGTCGAACGGCTGGTCATCGCGACCGTCATCGATCCCCTCCGGGCGGACTGGGCCGAAGTCCTGTCGACGGCCGAACGCCAGAAGGCGGCCGGGCGGGGCAAGAACGCGATTTCGACCGTGCAGGCCTTCCACGACCGGCTGTGTGAGACCAAGGTGCTCGACCCCGCATGCGGCACCGGCAACTTCCTCTATGTGGCGCTAGAACTGATGAAGCGGCTGGAGGGCGAGGTGCTGGAGGCCGTCGCCGATCTCGGCGGTCAGGAAGCCCTGACGGGGCTCGCAAGCCACACGGTCGACCCGCACCAGTTCCTCGGGATGGAGTTGAACCCGCGCGCCGCGGCCATTGCCGAACTCGTGCTTTGGATCGGCCACCTGCAATGGCATGTCCGCACCAAGGGCGGCGAGCCGGGCGAACCAATCTTGAAGGCGTTTCACAACATCAAGGCGATGGACGCCGTGCTGACATGGGACGGCTATCCGCTGGCGAAGGTGGTGGACGGCAAGGAGACCTATCCGAACCCGCGCCGCCCGGACTGGCCAAAGGCCGACTTCATCGTCGGCAACCCGCCCTTCATCGGCGGCAAGGACCTGCGCGCGCGGCTGCCAGCCGGCAGAGTCGAGGCGCTCTGGGCCGCCCACAAGCACATGAACGAGAGCGCCGACCTCGTGATGTACTGGTGGGACCGTGCTGCCGACATTCTCCTGAGAAAGGGCTCGCCGCTCCGCCGTTTCGGCTTCGTCACGACGAACTCGATCAGCCAGGTGTTCCAGCGCCGGGTGATGGAGAAGCACCTGTCGGCCAAGAAGCCGCTGTCGATCATCATGGCGATCCCGGATCACCCTTGGACGAAGCAGTCCCGGGACTCAGCCGCCGTACGCATCGCGATGACAGTGGCGGAGGCCGGGAAGCGGGAGGGCCTTCTGAGCGAGGTGACATCTGAAGCAGGAATCGACACCGACGCGCCGGTCATCGGATTTCGAAAATTGGCGGGGACGATCAATTCGGATCTGACCGTGGGTGTGGATGTAACGAAGGCGGTGCATCTGCTTGCGAACGAAGGCGTCTGCTCGCCGGGCGTGAAGCTTCACGGATCGGGCTTCATCGTGACGCCGCGCGAGGCTGCTGCGCTAGGGCTCGGTCAACGACCGGGGCTGGAAAATCACATTCGAGACTATCGCAATGGCAGGGACCTGACGGCCCGCTCACGCAACGTGATGGTCATCGATGTCTTCGGCATGTCCGGAGATGCGGTCCGGGATCGCTTTCCAGAGGTGTACCAGCACCTGCTGCGAACGGTGAAGCCGGAGCGCGATGTAAACAATAGAGCGAGCTACCGAGACAACTGGTGGGTATTTGGTGAGCCTCGCCGCGAGTTACGCCCCGCAGTGGCACGCCTGCCGCGGTTTATCGCCACGGTCGAAACTACAAAGCACCGCATTTTCCAGTTTCTCGATGCTTCGATCCTACCGGACAACATGGTTGTCGCTGTTGCGAGCAACGACTCGTTCGTCCATGGCGTCCTCTCCTCAAGGATTCACACGGACTTCGCGCTCCGCGCCGGCGGTTGGCTTGGGATCGGAAACGACCCGCGATACTCGAAATCACGCTGCTTCGACCCATTCGCGTTCCCCGAGGCATCTGAAGCTCAAAAGTCTGCTATCGGCACCATCGCCGAAGAGCTCGACGCGCACCGCAAGCGCGTCCTTTCCGACCACCCGCATCTGACGCTCACCGGGCTCTACAACGTGCTCGAACGCTTGCGTGCGGGCGCAGATCCCGCAGACCTCGACCCGAAGGAGCGCATCATCTTCGACGACGGGCTCGTGCTCATCCTGAAGGAACTGCACGACCGGCTCGATGCCGCGGTGGCCGAGGCCTATGGCTGGCCCGTCGACCTGCTAGAGGAGGAGCTGCTCGCACGGCTCGTCGCCCTGAACAAGGAGCGGGCGAAGGAAGAAAAGCGCGGCCACGTCCGCTGGCTCCGGCCGGACTACCAGATCCCGCGCTTCGGCTCGGAGAAGGAGAAGGCGAAGCAGATCGAGGCCGATCTCGGCGGAGCCGCGGAAACCGTCGGCGCGGGGGCCAGGACGGCCTTCCCGAAGAGCGAGCTGGAACAGACCGTGGCGGTCATGGCCGCCCTCGCCCATGCCCCCGGCCCGCTCGATGCGGCCACGATCGCGGCGACGTTCAAGCCCGGCCGCAATGTCCGCTCCCAGGTCTCGGACGTCCTGATCGCACTGTACCGGATGGGACAGGCCGGGTCGTCCGACGGCGGTCGGACATTCGCCCTGAGACGTGCCGCTTGAGGAACCCTTAGTGACGACCGACATCCCGAAATACGATGCCTTCTTTCGACCGGTGATCCTCGCGCTGCACGCGATGGGCAGCTCGGGATCGATCAACGAGATCGACGACAGGATCGCGAGCGACCTTCGGCTCGGCCCCGACACGCTTGACCAGACCTACAAGAAGACTGGCGTCTCGATCGTTGCCGACCGGATCGCCTGGGCGCGCTCCCACCTGAAAATCGCCGGGCTTGCTGACAATCCATCACGCGGCGTTTGGGTTCTTGCTGTCCGGCCAAACCCGAGCGGCCTGTCGGGGATATGCGTGCCCTCTCACCTATCTCCCCTCGCGACGTCGCTGCCGGTTACCTCGTGTGCTCAGCGGTCGCGCCGTGGCTCCGGGCGAGCGCTTGACCGCGTCCCAGCCTATATTCAATGAAGCCGCTGAGCTCAGATCGCCGCCATCCCACCAAACCAATTTTCGATTTTGCGGATAAAAAATTCCCTGTGGGGACGCGGGTGCGGGCCGGCGAGGCCGTGGAGATGCGACCCACCCCCTGGGTGCGAAGCGCGTCATCACGCCGCCGCTTTTGCGTTATCATTCGCCGCCACGAGCTTCCGCTCCTCACGCGAGCGCAGCCGGATTCGCCAGCCTCGACTGCTACAATACCATGCTGCTTCCGGGCCAAGCGCTTGCGCCGTGTCCCGCGCCTCGTCGGCAGTGGCGTCCAGAGCACCGGCCAGCCCGTCAATGGTAATGCCGTCCTCGGCCTCGCCGATAGCCTTGCGCGCCGCCACCGTGAGCAAGGCGAGCCGCGCATCCGCCTCCGCCCGCGACAGCCAGGAGGACAGGTCAGGCAGGGTCGTCATGGCGGAAATCGGCCAGGAAGCGGAAGATCTCGGTATGGTCGGCCCCCTTGCCGAGCGTCCGGTTCGCCTGTGTCCAGAGAGTTCTGGCCTCGGTGAGCCCCGGTAGCGGACAGCCGAGAGCGTCGGAGAGATCGGCGGCGGCGGTGACGTCCTTCGCCATCAGATCGAGGGCAAAGCCGGCCTTGCGAAACTCGCCCGACAGGATGAACGGCTTGAGCTTGTTCTCGGTGGAATTGTTGCGGCCCGTCGACACGTTGATGACGTCGATCATCATCGCGGGATCCAGACCGAAGGCCTCGCCCACGATCACCGCTTCGCAGGCCGCAGCGAGACCGGCAGCCGAAACGTAGTTGTTCAGCGCTTTGGTCGCGTGGCCGGAGCCGAGCCGACCCGTGCGATGGACGGCGCCCATCGCCTCAAGGATCGGAGTGACCGTCTCGATGGCGTCGGCATCGTCGCCGCCCAGCATGATGGCCAGCGTCGCGCTTTCGGCCTTGCGGACGCCGCCGGACACGGGAGCATCGACAAGAGCAATCTCGCGGGCCGCCAATTCCTCGCCAAGCGCCTGGGTCGCGACGGGATAGGACGAACTCATGTCGACGACCACCGCGCCCGCGGACAGCCCGTCGGCGACGCCTTTAGAACCGGCTTCGCCCAACAGAGCGCCGCGGACGATCGCCGCATTGGGCAGCATGGTGATGACGAGGTCACTGGCGGCGCCGAGCTCGGACAGGGTCTCGGCCGCCCTGGCGCCCGTCTCCGTCGCGAGGCGGGCCGTCAGGTCACGGTCGATATCGAACAGGCAAAGCGGGCGTTTCGCTGCGATCAGGGCGCGCACCATCGGCGCGCCCATTGTGCCGAGGCCGACGAAACCGACGCGCGGCCCCGCCCCGGACGATCTATTTTCCATTGATCTCACCGAGCACCGTCTTGGCGATCCGGAAGCTGTCGACCATCGCAGGTACGCCGCAATAGATGCCCACCTGCAGGAAAATCTCTTTGATCTCGTCCTCGGTCAGCCCGTTATTGACGGCGCCGCGAACATGGGCGGCCAATTCGTGCGGCCGGTTGAGTGCACTGATCATCGCCAGGTTGATGATCGACCGTGTCTTGCGGTCCAGGCCCTCGCGCCCCCAGATTTCGCCCCAGCAATAGGTGGTGACGAAGGTCTGGAGATCCTGGGTGAAGTCCGTGGCTTCCGACAACGCCTTGTCCACATAGGCGTCGCCCAGCGTCTCACGGCGGATCTTCAGACCCTTTTCGTAGGTTTCATCGTTCATGGGAAGAGTTACTCCTTTGGCTTTTGTTCGAAGTTTCGCCGGTCTGACGGCCGAAACGCGCAGGACGCGTCGCGGCAGGTCTCACCCGATCGGCCGGCTCCTCGATTGATTTCGGGAAGCCGGGACGGCAACACAGTTACAGCTTGCGTTTGATCAACCGGGCGAGGACGCCGACTATGCCCTCGCGGAACAGCAGCACACAAACGACGAAGACGAGCCCCTGAACCACGACGACCCAGGAGCCGATGTCGGCCAGGTAGTTCTGCATCCAGACGATGAGCGCCGCGCCGGCAATCGGCCCGAAGATCGTCCCCATGCCGCCGATCAGCGTCATCAGCACCACCTCTCCCGACATCGACCAATGCACGTCCACCAGCGAGGCGATCTGGAAGACCAGAGCCTTGGTGCCGCCGGCAAGACCGGCCAGACCCGCCGACAGGACGAAGGTCAGCAGCTTGTACTGCTGGACCCGGTAGCCGAGCGAAATGGCCCGTTGTTCGTTCTCCCGGATCGCCCTCAGCACTTCGCCAAAGGGCGAATGGACAACCCGATAAACGATAAACAGGCCGATCAGAAAGATCGCCGCGACCAGCCAGTAGATCGACATGTCGTTGGACATGTCGATCACGCCGAACAGCGGCCTCCGCGGTATCGCCTGCAGGCCGTCTTCCCCGCCCGTGAATGGGGACTGCACGGCGAAGAAGTAGATCATCTGGGCAAACGCCAGGGTGACCATGGCGAAATAGATGCCGCTCCGCCTGATCGCCAGGAGTCCGATCATCGCTCCAAGAGCCGTCGCGACGAGAACACCGAAGAGGATCGAGAGCTCCGACGATAACCCCCAGATCTTGGTGGCGTAGCCCACCGTATAGCTGGCCATGCCGAAGAAAGCCGCGTGCCCGAAGGACAGCAGACCTCCAAAGCCGAGCAGCAGATTCAACGCGCTGGCGAACAACGCGAAGCACAGCACCTTCATGATGAAAGGCTTCTCCCCTTGGCTCCGGTAGCTCGATATGTGGGGTCTGAGGCGGTTGCGGCGGAGCGGATGTTCGTGTAATGTTCCGGCATGGCGAGCCGCTGGAAGCATGACCGCCCGCTCTCGCGCGCCCAGTTCGAGGCGCGCTTTCCCGATGACGCGGCCTGCGCGGACCACCTGGCGCGGCGGCGCTGGCCGGAGGGCTTCCGTCTGCCCCGCCTGCGGCGGCGCGAAGGGCTGGGCGCTGAAGGCCAAGCGCTTCACCTGGGGGTGCGCCGCCTGCGGCAAACAGACTTCCGTCACCGCGGGCACGATCATGCACCGCAGCCACTTGGCCCTGAAGGTCTGGTTCACCGCCATCCACATCGTCACCAGCCACTCCAACGGCATCTCCGCCCTGCAGTTGCAGGCCCAGCTCGGCCTCGGGAGCTACAAGACGGCTTGGCTGCTGCTGCAGAAGCTGCGCCGCGCCATGGTCGATCCCGAGCGCAGCCTGCTGGAGGACATCGTGGAGGTGGACGAGACCGAGATCCCGCTGCGGGCTGCGGCCGATCCGCCGCATCCGCCTCTCCCCGATCGAGGACTTCTCCGCCATGACGCTGAAGCCCTTCGTCGCCAGCGTCGCGGCACCCGGCGCGCGCGTCGTCACGGATGGCTGGCCGCCTATGCGGGCCTGCCAGACCACGTCCACGAGGCGAAGGTGGTCGGCCGGATGGCCGCCCATGTCGTGCTGAAGTGGACCCACCGCGTCTTCTCGAACCTCAAGCGCTGGGGCCTCGGCGTCTATCACGGCCTGCGTCGCCAGCACCTGCGGCGTTATCTCGACGAGTTCGTCTTTCGCTGGAACCGCCGCCGCCACATGGCCGCCGCCTTCGACAGCCTGCTCGGCATCGGCGCGCGCCTCGCGCCGGCGACCGCCCGCGATTTCCTCGAACAGCGCGCCTGACCGCGCCCGGCCCTCACCGCCACCCGCCCGGAGGTCTGCGCGACCCAAGGTCATCCCCTCCCCGAAACACCTTAGTCCACGCCGCGACACCATGCCGATCCCGCCTCGCCCCCCAGCACCACACCACAATATCTGGTCCGACCGGAACCAAGGGGAGAAGCCTTCCTCCGTAGTCTTCCCAAACCACAGAGAATCACAAGCCACTGAAATCACCCAACATAATTTTCGGTTGGGCTCTAAGCCGCGGTCGTAAGTCGTCTTCTCCATTGAAAGCCCCTCTAAAGCTGTGGCCGGCGAACTTGCGCCGCCGGCTGATATCTCTTGGTGGTCGCCAGCGCTTGTGACGCGACAATCATGGACCGTCGTTGACAGCCGCGCCAGATCATATAATATAATTTATATCTTGGAGAGAGCTGGGAGGAAAATTAATGAAAAAACTAGGGTTTATGACCGCGGTGGCGGCATTGTGCATTTCGCCAACGCTAGCGATTGCGCAGGATGCGGCAGACCGATGGAAGCAAGGGGATCAATGGAATCTCGTATTTGGCTCGGCCACAGCAACGGGATCCTATTTCGCCGGGATGTCGGCCGTCGCCACAATGCTTTCCCAAAAGATGGACAATGTGATCGCCACCGCGACGGTCAGCCCCAATACAACGACGGAGGTCTACCCGCAGATGGTCCGGGGGGAGCGTGTCGGAGGTGTGGCTAGCCAGGATCTCCTTGATGCCTACGAGGGGAGTAACGCCTGGGAGGGGCGGAAAATTCCGGTTCGTGGTTGGTCTCTCGTTCAGGAAGGCTTCTTCAACATATTCGTCCGCAAAAGCCTCGGCATCACCAAGGTTTCTGAGTTGGCCGACAGCGGTGCCCGGATTGCTGCAGCCTGCGTCCCGCCGGAGCCCGGTAATCCACAGCGCTGGGATCAGCCTTTCACATTCTTCAACACGCTAATGGAAGCTCACGGGCTGGATGCGTTCGAAGACGTCACCGTCGTTCCGTACTGCACCTCGCAGGCGATCGAACAGCTTGGCGCCGGCAATATCGACGGCATGTCCCACACGCGCGGCCTGGGTGGCGGGGCCATCCGCGAGCTTATGACCAAGCAGGATCTGGTTCTACTGCAGCCAGACGAAGATGCAGTTGCAAAGATCACATCCGAATATCCGGTCTATATCAAAGATGTTCCTACTGACGTCTATCCAGAGCTTGAAATACCCGAGCCTGGCATCGGATTCTTCCACGGTGTATACTTCTTTTTGCATGAGGATCTACCGGACGAACTCGTCTACGACATGACGAAAACGCTTTTCGAAAATCTCGACGTCCTTCGCAATGCTCATCCGGCGTACAAGGGTCTTACCGTAGAAGAGGCCCTTAAGGGAATGCCAATCCCCCCCCATCCAGGTGCTCTCAAATATTATAAGGAAGTTGGCGTCCCAGGTGCCGAGGACTTTGCTGCCGCATCGTCTCCTGAAAAGTAGTCACTCCAATAGACGAAAGAAAACGGGCGGCGCTCATGATGCGCCGCTCGTGAGAATTTTCCGCTTTGGAGTGTGGTCACTTGTCGGATGAGCAAATCAATTCAGACTCGGTCGTCAGGACTGTACAGAACGGCCTTGCCGTAATCATCGGGCTTTCGGTACTCGCAACGGCCCTCTATGCGGCCTTTTTCGGTGCACCGATAACGTATGTCTATCGACCGATTTTCCTTTTCGCGATCGTAGCGGTCGCGATTTTTCTTTATCCTTCTGGAATTTTTTCCAAGGATTCCACCTCCGAGTTCATCTTCAATGTTCTCTGTGTCGGCACCTCGGCAGCCGCGACTTTATACTTCGTTTCGTATTGGGTGGACCTTCAGTGGGAGTCTTACCTCAACAATACCGGGCGGGTGCTTGCAGCGCTCCTCATCCTCTCGGTCGTTGAAGCAGCTCGGCGTACGACGGCACGCCCTTTGATCTTCGTCGCCGCTGCCTTCCTCATCTATGCGATATATGGCTCGTACTTTCCGGGTATTCTGCAGCATACGGGCGTGACATGGGAAAACGCGCTCCGTGTCACTGTGCTGGGAACGGACGGCATCTTCGGAGCTCCGATCGGTTTTGCCGCCGGCTTCGTCACGCTGTTCGTCTTCTTTACCGCTTTGATGAACGTCTCGGGAGCGGGCACCTATCTCCTTAACATCGCGTATGCGATGGCGGGCCGAAGCAGGGGAGGGCCAGGTAAAGTTGCCCTAATCGGCAGTGGGATGATGGGCATGGTATCGGGCAGCGGTGTCACAAATGTCCTGACGACAGGAACCATCACCATCCCGATGATGAAAAGGGCGGGCTATTCGCCGGCCTACGCGGCGGGGATAGAAGCAGTAGCTTCCCAAGGAAGCCAGTTCGTGCCGCCCATCATGGGCGCCGCCGTCTTCCTGATGGCCGAGTATACCGGCGTGCCGTTTTTGACACTTGCGGCGTACTGTCTTGTGCCCGCTTTCCTTTACTATCTAAGCGTCTTCACGCAGGTACATTTTCGCGCGTGCCGCGAAGACATTCGCCCGGAGGATGCGGAGAAAATTCCTAAGCTCAAGGACAACGCTCTGAAGAGCCTGATGGTCTTCATCCCCATCGGCTTGCTCGTGGCTCTCCTGTTCCTCAACTACTCCACTGACTTCGCGATCGCTGTGACGTTTCTCTCTCTCGTGCTGACCACCATGGCGACGAGCGAGACCCGCATCTTCCATTATCGCCAACTCGCACAGATCGGTTTCGAAGGGATCCGCACGCTCGCATCCATCGCGGCGGCTCTGGCTTTGGCCGGAATGGTCGTGGGGATGATCCTACTCACAGGGCTGGGCGCCCGTCTGACAACGTTGATCAGCGTGATGGCTGACGGCTCACTTCTCATAGCTCTGGTCATGACCAGCATCGTCGCGATCCTGCTGGGCATGGGCGTGGTCACCGTCGGAGCCTACGTTATCGTGGCCAGCCTCACCGCGCCGATTTTGACGAGCTTCGGCCTACCGCTCGAAATCGCTCATCTCTTTATCTTTTATTACGCGACGCTTAGCGGGCTAACGCCACCGGTCGCCGTCGTCATTTTCGCTGCCGCAGGAATTGCGGAAGCGCCCGCGATGCGGACGGCTTGGTACGCCATGAGACTCGGTTTTGTGGCGTGGCTAGTGCCCTTCATCTTCGCCTACTATCCCAGCCTCATCGGCTATGGCGGGATCACCCTGCCGGGCATCCTGAACATGATCAGTGCGACATTTGGGGTAATCGCGGTCGGTGCTGCTTTCGAAGGCTGGGCGCTGCACAGGGCTGGCGTGGCGGAGCGACTACTCTTCTTTGCAGGCGGCGTCTGTCTGATGTTCCCGAGCTTTGTCCTCGTTCCCGTGGGCCTGACCTTCCTCGGCGTCGCCATCTTCCTCAACAAGCGACATGGCACCGATCACGGTCTACCGGCGTCCAACGGCAATCGGAGCGAAGAACATGGATAAGATTCGCCCCTATTCCGGCGTTCGCATCCTCGATATGTGCCATGATCTCGGCTCCTACGCGACCAAGCTGTTCGCCGATCTTGGCGCCGAGGTCATACGGGTCGAGCCGCCAGACGGCCTCCCCGACCGCCGACGCGTCGCCGCCGAAGCCAAGGAGACCCAGGACCGCTACGAGCTCTCTTCGTTCGAATTCAAAAATTCGAACAAGAAAAGCATCTCCATCGACTTTGACGACGATGGCGGTCTCGCCACCTTCTCGCAACTGGCAGCGACGGCGCAGATCATTATTCTCGAAACCTCGGGGCCGCTCTACGACCGTATCGACTTCGTGAAGGAGACGGCGCCGCGCAGCGTCATCACGGTCGTCTCTCCCTTCGGGATGGACAAGCCGGTCGGAGAGTTCCAGTCGTCCAACGATTTGATCCTGCAAGCAGCCGGGGGCATCGCCTATCTCTCTGGCCGCCAAGAAGATTCGCCTTTGTCTCTTCCCCAAGGACAAGTGGGGATGGTGGCATCCGTCTATGCGGCGTCTGCCACTGCTATTGCTCTGGCCGATCTCGAGCAGCGCAATCGCGGCCACGTCGTCGACGTCTCGGCGCAGGAATGCATCGCCCACTCACTTCAAAACGCCATCCAGGTCTGGGACCTTGAGAAAAAGATATCGACCCGCGGCGGCGTCGGCACGAAAGACGCGTCTGAGGACATTTTTGAGTGCAGCGATGGCTACGTCTTCCTTGCGTCGCCGCCGACGCTTGGGGTGTCATGGAAGTCGTTGATCGCCTGGATGCGAGAACAGGAAGCGCCCGAAGCAGAGGAATTTGCAAAGGAGCGATGGCTGGATCGAGGCTGGCGATTGACGGAAGAGGCACACCGGCTCTTCCGTAGGCACTTTGAGCCGTTCAGCCGCAGGCAATCTAAACAGACACTGCTCGATGAGGCGATCAAGCGAAAGATCGTGATGTCACCCGTAGCGAAAGTGGCCGATCTTTTCGATGACGCGCAGCTCAGGCATCGCGAGTTCTTTCGCGCGGTCTCCTATGACGCTAGCGGCGTGACCGCCCGGGCCCCTGGAGCACCCTACAAGCTTTCCGTAGAAGTCTGGACGATAAGCCAAGCGCCTCAGCTTGGTGCGCATACCGGCGATATTGAGGCCCTACTGACGAATGGATCGGAGGCGAAAGGATGAAGCTAGATTTTCTGAGAAATGTGCGCTTCACCGACATGACATGGGCAGGTGCCGGTCCGTTTGGCACGAAGCTGTTTTCTGATTTTGGCGCTGAGGTCATAAAAGTTGAGACGAGCACCCATCCCGATCCAGTCCGACTCGGTGGACCATTCCAAGACGGAGTCGCTGGGATCAATCGGAGTGGGTATTTCGCGTCGCGCAACAGCGGAAAGAAGAGCGTTTCGGTCAACGTAAAATCGGAGGAAGGCCGTCAGATCGTCCTCGACCTCGTGCGCGAGTCCGATGTCATCAGCAATAATTTCGGTCCTGGCGCTATGGACCGGCTCGGCCTCTCCTATGAGGAGGTCTGCAAGGTCAAGCCGGACATTATCTACCTTGGCATGCCGATGTATGGCGAGGGCGGTCCGCGCTCGTCGCTTCTCGGCGTTGGAATGACAATCAGCGCAATGACGTCCCTGATGTGGCTGACAGCTTACGGGAGTGACGACCCAACTGGGCCCGGGACCCATTACCCTGACCATGCGGCCAACCCCTACCATGCCGCCTTCGCCGTCGCGGCGGCTCTGCGCTACAAGCGCCGGACAGGAAAGGGAATGAAGATCGACCTGTCACAGGTGGAATCGACGATCAACTTCCTCGGTCCGCAAGTCCTCGACTACGCCTTTACGGGCCGAGAACCCGCGCAGACCGGCAATCGGTCTCTGCGTCACGCGCCGCACAACATCTTCCACACTTCCGGAGAGGATGAATGGGTTGCGATCGCTGTCGAGTCTGACGCGCAGTGGTCGAGCCTATCGAAAATCATCGGTGCGCGTGGCGACCCGAACACCGACAGGCTGGCTTCGGCAGCAGGACGTCTCCGAGAAGTCGACAAGGTTGAGGATCTCGTCTCAACTTGGACCTCGAAAAGATCTGCTAGCGATATCGTCGAGACGCTGACTGCAGCGCGAATACCTGCGGCTCGCGTGGCGACCTCTCGCTATCTCGTCGAGGAGGATCCTGACCTAGCCAGGCGCGACTATTGGCAGACGGTAAGCCACGAAGAGCTTCGCAACAGTGTGCAGAGTTCGCCCCCTTACAAGATCGACGGCGAACGCGTTGAACTGAGCGCGCCTCCACTGTTCGGCCAGGACACCGCGGAAGTCCTCTCTTCGATCCTCGGTCTCTCGCGCGAGGAGATTGCTGGGCTCAGAGACCGAGACGCCCTGAAATAATTTATGCTGCGGAGATCGAAATGAAACGATGTAAAGCGGCCGTCGTCGGCATCGGCCAGACGGACTATGTAGAGGACTGGCACGCAGTGCGTGCCGGAGAGAAGCCCTTCGATTCCGACGGTTACGCGGCTCATGCCTTCAACCGGGCTGTTGCCGACGCAGGCATCGACAGGGAGGAGATTGACGGTCTTATCGTCGGACCGACGACAGCCTACGAACGGATGGGCGAGATTCTTGCTCTGAACGTCAGATGGGGAGATCAGGCCGACGCAATGCTAGCCGTGATTCAAGCATGCCAGGCGATCGAGACCGGCTCGGCGGAGATCGTGGCTCTCGTCTACGGCAACGACCAGCGCTCGGCCAAGACCCAATATGGTGGCCCGCAGGCGATGGGCGGCGACATGTTCCTGTCTTACGTCTATCATTCACCTTGGGGACTTACTTCGCAGGGCGCTCTTTATGCGCTGATGTTCCAGCGTTACCGTCATCTCCACGGCTTTGACGAGAGAGACCTAGGGCACGTCGCAGTTGCTCAGCGGGAATTCGCGAGCCTCAATCCCAACGCCATTCAGAGAAAGCGCATCAGCCTTGATGAGTACATGGCATCGCGTTACATTTGCGAGCCGCTTCGCCTGTTTGACTATTGTCTCATAAACGACGGCGGGGTTGCTCTCATCATCGCCGAAGAGGAGCGCGCACGCCAACTCTCGAAATCTCCGGTCTTCATAGAAAGCTTCAGCCGGTTTGATCTGAATGCCGGCGCGACAAGTCTGGAGCCTCGACTTACCGACTTTTATAAGCCAGCCCAGAAGAAAGCCGCTGAGGCGCTTTTCAACAACGCAAGCATCGGCCCTGAAGACGTGGACGTTTTCCAGGTGTACGACAGCTTTTCGTTCCACGTGCCGCTGGCCCTGGAAGGTTATGGCTACTGCCCTCCCGGCGACGTCGCTCGCTTTCTACGCGAGGATGGGATCGGCCCCGGCGGACGCTTGCCGACCAATACAAGCGGCGGCCACCTTTCTGAATCTTATATGCAGGGTTGGAACCATCAGATCGAGTGTGTCCGACAATTGCGTGGCCATGCCGGTGAGCGCCAGGTCGAAGACGCGCGGTATGCGCACTACTCCTCCGACGTTGCCGGAAAGGCCGTCTCGATCCTTTATTCCCGGTGAGCCAAATCATGAGCACGCAAGCAACCATCCCCACCCCTATCGGCGGACTATACCACGACGAAATGTGGGCCAGCATAAAGTGTGAGCGGTTCGAACTTCAGCAATGCACAGAATGCTCCGCCTTTCGCTACCCACCGGGCCCCGCATGTCCTCATTGCCTGTCCCTCAAATTCATCTGCAGTCCCGTCTCGGGAAAGGCCGAGATCCTCTCTTGGGTGATTTTTCACAAAAGTTACCTGGAGTCATACCCAGCGCCATACAACGTCATCGCCGTCCGGCTCAAGGAGGGACCGACGATGGTTTCAAATCTGGTCGGTCCCCTACCGTCGGGTTCCTGGATCGGCCGCGCCGTCGATCTCGTATATGACAAGGTGGCGGATGGCACCATTTTGCCCCGGTTCCGTCTTTCGGACGAAGACGTGGGGGTATTGTGAGCGCTCTCCCCCGCATCCTGCTCATTACCGATTCATCTCGCGGAATTGGAGCGGAAACTGCGATTCGAGCGGCCGAACGCGGCTACTGGATCGCTTTAAACTATTCGTCGGACGATGACGGCGCGCGGAAGACAGAGGAAACCATCCGTGAAAGCGGCGGGAAAGTCGCCGCCGTTCCGGCCGACATTGCAGATCCCCGTGCCGTCACGCGGCTCTTCGCTACGGGAATGTCCCGATCTCTGTTGAAACTCTGAAGTGGGCGGCGTTGCCCGCCTCGAGCCGTTAGGCTCGGGGTGCCGATTCCACTGAGGAGA
>NZ_JAZHLJ010000030.1:0-47527 GCF_036549495.1 Aurantimonas sp. C2-5-R2 | reverse complement strand
GGGATGCCGGAGGCGGACCGTATTGACTTAAAAATAGTCGGAGGGTTCGCCTCCGGCATCCCGCCGCTCGTCAGGAGTGGCATCAGGGGGCCCTCAGCGAGCCGCAAGGCGAAGCTTAAGGAGGGGACAGAGAACTCTCCGGCCCGAGCGGGCGCGGAGGCGCTGTCGCATGGGGAAAAACCCCTCACCCGGTTCGCTGCGCGAACCACCCTCTCCCCGCAGGGGCGAGGAATGGCGCCCTTCCGAAACTGTTCGCGTCCATCAGGAACAGAAAAAAGCGCCGACAGGAACGCTGCCGATTCTTCTCCCCGGCGGGGAGAAGGTGGCCCGAAGGGCCGGATGAGGGGCGAGCGCAGCGAGGCAGCCGAGGATGACGAAGGCGGGTAATGCCGCGCCCCCACTCTCCCTCATCCTGAGGTGCGGAGCGAAGCGGAGCCTCGAAGGGCGAGGGAAAGCGCGCCCTACCTTGCAAACAACAGCACGGCGACGAGGACGAGGACGGCCAGGCCCTGCAACAGAATGCGGGCGCGCATCAAATTCTGGGAGGTGCTGTTGGAGCCGCCCTTCATCAGATTATAAAGGCCCGCGACGAGAACGCCGGCGGTCGCGAGCATGAAGAACAGGGCAAGGTAGATCATAATATCGGACATGCCGGCCTTTTACGGATTTCGAGTCGCGGAAAGCGCAATATAGACAGCGCGGGCGACGGCGCGAGCCCCCGGTCACCGAGGCGTGTCGCGAGCGCGAACCAGCGGTTCATAGGCCGGGCGGCACCAGCTTGGCCTTGCGCTTGCGCGTTGCGGCGGCAACGCCGACCCCGGCGATGACGAGGCCGACAAGCTGGATCGGCGACAGCGTCTCGCCGAACAGCAGCCAGGCCGTGACGGCGGTGACGCCCGGCACCAGATACATCAAGGACGCGACCGACGACACCGCGCCCTCGCGGATCAGATACAGCATCAGGAACACCGCCCCGATCGACAGGACGAAGACCAGCCAGACCAGCGCGAAGACCAGCTCGCCGGTCCAGTCGAGCACCATCGTCTCGGTCGAGGCGGCAAGAATCAGCGTCGGCACCAGGGCGCCAAAATATTGCAGCGCCGTGCCGGTGCGAAGGTCGACGCCGCCGACGAAGCGCTTCTGCCAGACCGAGCCGGCCGAGATCGCGAAGGCCGACAGGACCACCGGACCGAGCGTCAAGAGCCGGTAGTCGCCCGAGCCGTCGAGCTTCGGCAGGATGACCAGGGCGACGCCGACAAGGCCCAGCGCCAGACCGGCGAGATGGCGCGGCTGCACCCGCTCGCCGAGGAAGCTGGCGGCGAGGATGGTGGTCAGGACGGGTTGCAACCCGACGATCAGCGCGGCGATGCCGGCGTTGAGGCCATGGCGCACGGCGAAGAACACACCGCCGAGATAGACGCCGTGGATCAGGCTGCCGGCGATCATCGCGTGCGCCGCCGGCCGCCAGCCGGGCCAGGGCGCCCGCATCAGGAGGACGACCGCGCCGAGGATGGCCAGCGCCAGCGCATAGCGCAGCGACAGGAAGGTGAACGGCTCGGCATGGGGCATCGCGTAGCGCGCGCCGATGAAGCCGGTCGACCAGAGCAGCACGAAGATCGCCGGAAAGAAGGGCAGCAACCTGTTCACTGGGGACGGCCTTTCGAGATGGGCGGGTCGGCGGCGGACGGGCGGGCGGGCGGGCGGCGGAAAGCGTCGCGCGCGCTTTTTTCTTTCAGCGCGGGATGAGGGCGGAAAACCGGTGCCCCCATTTCCTCATCCCGCTCTAGCAGGGCGGCGCGCCGGCCGAAAGCCGGATATCGTCAGCTTGTCTGACGGAATCGGGTCGCAAGCGTTTGCCTTGCCGCCCGGCGGCGTCTATCGCCGGGTTTCAGCGATCATCCGGCCCGTCTCATGCAAGACATCCTCAATATCATTGTCCCGATCTTCGGCCTGATCGCCCTCGGCTTTCTGGCGGCCAGGGCGAAGCTGTTGTCGGATGCGACCGGCGAGGCCCTCGCCCGCTTCGTCTTCGTCGTCGCCGTCCCGGTGCTGCTGTTCCGCACCCTCGCCACATCGGCCTTCGGCGACGCCAACCCGCTGTTTTTGTGGCTGACCTATTTTAGCGCCATCGCCATCGTCTGGACGATCGGCAGCGTCGTGGTCCGGCGCCTCACCGGCGCCGATCGGCGCGCCGGCGTCATCGCCGGCATCTCGTCGAGCTTCGCCAACACCGTCTTCGTCGCCATCCCGACCATCCAGCGCGCCTATGGCGACGCCGGCCTGCAACCGGTCTTGCTGATTCTCGCCATCCATCTGCCGGTGATGATGATCGTCGCGACACTGATCGTCGAGCGCGCGGCTGTCCTCGACGCGCGCGACGCCGGCACCGCGCCGCCGCAGATCTCGACGGCCGCGACGCTGAAGCGGGTCCTGAAGAACCTTGCGACCAACGCCATCGTCGTCGGCATCCTGTCGGGTCTCGTCTGGCGCGCCACCGGGCTGCCGCTGGAGCCCCATGTCGACGAGATCACCAAGCTGCTCGGCGGCACAGCCGGACCGCTGGCGCTGTTTTCGCTCGGCATGTCGCTGACCCGCTACGGCTTGCGCGGCGACGTTCTTTCGTCGGCGATCGTCGCGACGCTGTCGCTAGTGGTGATGCCGGCGATCGTCTTCTTTCTCGGCACCTGGCTCGCCCTGCCGCCGGTGTGGCTGAAGGGGGCCGTGCTGACCGCCGCCGCGCCGGCCGGCGTCAACGCCTATCTCTTCGCGGCCTATTTCCGGTCCGGCGAGAAGCTGGCGGCGACGACGATCCTGGTCTCGACGGTGCTGTCGGTGGTTACCCTGAGCGTGTGGCTGACCGTTCTCGGCTGAAACATTCCGCCGCCGGCCGGCCCGGAAATCCAACCATGCGGCGAATGTCCTCGGCGCCGAGACCGGCCTCGCGCAGAGCCTTCAAGGAGGTGTCGCGGGCACTTTTCGACAGCTTGCGGCCGTCGGCGCCGAGAATCAGGTCGTGATGGTGGTAGCGCGGCGCCGACAGGCCGAGCAACGCCTGCAGAAGGCGATGGACGCTGGCGGCGTGGAACATATCCTGCCCCCTGACGACATCGGTGACGCCCTGCAGCGCGTCGTCGACGACGACGGCCAGGTGATAGCTCGTCGGCATCTCCATGCGGCCAAGCACGACATCGCCCCAGTCGAGCGGCCGCGCGGCGATCTCGCCGCTGGCGCCGTCCGGCGAGCGCCCGGTTTCCGTGAAACTCAGCGCCGGCACCCGTTCGACCGCCGCTTCCATGTCGAGCCGCCAGGCGAAGCGTTCGCCGTCGCTCATCTTCCGCTCGCGCTCGCGCGTCGACAGCTTGCGGTCGAGGCCGGGATAGAGCGGCGCCCCGTCGGGATCATGCGGCCAAGGCTTGCCGGTTTCCTCGATGTGCCGCTCGGCATGGGCGCGGATGTCGCCGCGCGACATGAAGGCCGGATAGATCAGCTCTTCGTCGGCCAGGGCTTCGAGCGCTGCGGCATAGTCGGGAAAATGCTCCGACTGCCGGCGCGGGGTGTCGTCCCAATCGATCCCGAGAAAATACAAATCGTCCTCGAGTTGCTGCTCGTAGGCCTTGGTGCAGCGCGCCCGATCGATGTCCTCGATCCGCAGGAGAAAGGTTGCGCCCGCCTCGCGCGCCATCTTGTGGTTGAGCAGCGCCGAATAGGCGTGGCCGAGATGCAGTTCGCCGTTCGGACTCGGTGCGAATCGGAACACGGCTGACGTCGTTTCCATCGAATTGTTTCCCCTCGCTTGTCGGCCGATGCTCTAGACTCCGATTGCGTGAGCAACGTGACAGAGTCGCGGCAATTGAGGAACCGGGCGCCATGATCAGGACACAAGCCGACATCGACGCGGCGCTGGATGCGCTGCGTCTGGCGGACGATCGCCTGCATCGGGTGATCGAGGCGGCCGGCGTGGTGCCGCTTCGCCGCGGCGCCGGCGGGCTCCGGGGTCTCGCCGGCATCATCGTCGCGCAGCAGGTATCGAAGGCGAGCGCCGACGCGATTTTCGCGCGGTTCACGCAGGAGATCGACGTCGACGACGCCGGGGCGATCCTCGCCGCTTCCGACGAGGCGTTTCGCCGCGCCGGCCTGTCGCGGCCGAAGCAGCGGACGATGCTGGCCGTCGCCGAAGCCATACGCGAGGACGCGCTCGATTTCGCGCGGGTCGAGGCGGCGTCCCCCGACGACGCGATCGCGGAACTCCTCGCGGTGCGCGGGATCGGGATCTGGACCGCCGAATGCTATCTCTTGTTCTGCGCTGGCCATCCCGACATCTTTCCCGCCGGAGACCTCGCCTTGCAAGCGGCGCTGGGCCATGCCTTCGAGCATGAAACGCGTCCGGCCGCGGCGGCCGTCGCTTCTATCGCAGAGCGCTGGTCGCCGCACCGTTCGGTCGCCGCGCGTCTGTTCTGGTCCTACTACGGCGCCGTCACGCGCCGCGACGCGGCTCCGGCGCCCGCCGCCGAATGACCCCCGCGAGATTTATCCACAGATCTTCTCCACGGGTCGACCGCACTGCGGGAAACGGGGGGAACCGTCGGCGAAACTCGCTCGCGCCCAGGCTTCACAAAGGCGACACGATAGAGCACGATAGTCGCGCCAATTCAGGTCCGACCGCAGGGAGTTAAGGAGAACGACCGGTGACGATCGCCGTGAATCAGGACTTATCTCCAGCGCTCGTTCTGAACGCCGACTTTCGGCCGCTCAGTTATTACCCTTTGTCGCTCTGGTCCTGGCAGGATGCCGTCAAGGCGGTGTTCCTCGACCGGGTGACGATCCTGGCGGAATACGACCGGGCGGTGCGAAGTCCGACCTATTCGATGCGGCTTCCCTCGGTCGTCTGCCTCAAATCCTACGTCAAGCCGGCGCGTCATCCTGCCTTCACCCGCTTCAACGTGTTCCTGCGCGATCGCTTCCAGTGCCAGTATTGCGGTTCGCCGCAGGAACTGACCTTCGATCACGTCATCCCCCGCTCGCGGGGCGGGCTGACGACCTGGGAGAATGTCGTCGCCGCCTGTTCGCCCTGCAACCTCAAGAAGGGCGGGCTGATGCCGAGGGCGGCGCGCATGTTCCCGCATCAAAAGCCCTATCAGCCGAGCGTCCACGATTTGCACAACAACGGCCGGCTGTTTCCGCCGAACTTCCTGCACGAGAGCTGGCTCGATTATCTCTACTGGGATTCCGAACTCGATCCCGAATAGGCGCATCGATCGGCGCGCCATTCTCGACCGACCCGATCGAAGCCTTTCATCCCGTTCGTGCGAAGCTGCATCGACGACGCAACGATGCGCGCTTCCCGCCGCGCCCCTCGATGCCGGAGCAGCGGACGACAATAAAATGGCCGGCGAAGCGCCTCGCCTGAATCGGGACGATCGATGCACGAACCGCCAGACAAAGTCCGCGCGAAGCCGACTAGCACCGGCCTCGACTTCTACGCGGCGTTGCCGACGTCGGCGGACTTCAGTCGTCTCGGCGACCCCGCCGCCTATGTGCCGCTTCCGGACGACTGGGTCGTCGGTGTCGCCGACATCGTGCGCTCGACCGCCGCCATCGAAGCGGGCGCCTACAAGCAGATCAACACGGTCGCCGCGGCGGTGATCGCCGCGATCGCCAACGGCCTTTCCGGAAAGGACTTTCCCTTCGTGTTCGGCGGCGATGGTGCCGGATTCGCCCTGCCCGCTGCCCAGGCTGAACTTGCCCGAACGGCCATGGCGGCTGTCGCCGGCTGGGCAGACGAGGCTTTCGACCTGACCCTGCGTATCGCCATGGTCCCGGTCGCGACGATCCGGGCAAACACGCACGACGTGCGGGTCGCCCGCTTCTCTCCCTCACCCGATGTTGCCTACGCCATGTTCGACGGCGGCGGCCTCGCCTGGGCGGAACAGCGGATGAAGGCGGGGGAATATCAGCTGGAACCGGCAACGGGCGATGCGGCCCGGCCCGACCTGACGGGCCTGACCTGCCGATTCGCGGAGATACCGGCTAGCCGTGGCCTGATCCTGTCGATCATCATGGTCCCGGCTCCGGACGCCGCGCCGGAGCGTTTTGCCGCCCTGGCACAAGAGATTGTGGCGCTGGGCGCCGATGGAATTGAGGTCGGCAGCCCGGTTCCGCCCCAAGGGCCTGATCTGCGCTGGCCATCCGCCGGCTTCCGGATCGAGGCAAAGGTCTGGGCGGCAAGAACCGGTCGAGCTCTTTGGTCGTCACGGCTTTCCGTCCTTCTGCGCTCCTTTCTCGCCCATCTGACATTCACGACGGGCATCCGGGTCGGCCGGTTCGATCCGAGACGTTATCGGGCCGAACTCGTGCGCAATACCGATTTCCGCAAATTCGACGACGGCCTCAGGATGACGCTGGACTGCACGCCGTCCGTCGCTGATCGGATCGAGCAGCGGCTGCGCCTGGCGGCGGCCGAGGGAACCGCGCGGATCGGCACCCACCGTCAGGGCGCGGCGCTGATGACCTGCTTCGTGCCCTCGGCGAGCCGCAGCGACCATGTCCATTTCATCGATGGGGCAACCGGCGGATATGCAGCGGCGGCGGCCATGATTCCCGGAGATGCCGGCGATGACAGCGACAGGGCCTGATCAGCCGAACAGGGACAGGACCAGCGGCAGGCTTGCCGCCGCGAGCAGCGTCTGCAGGGTGACGAGACCCGCCATCAGCGTCGCGTCGCCCTTGAACTGTGTCGTCAACACATAGGCGGTCGGGGCGGTCGGCAGCGCAAAGAAGATGACGAGTAGCGAGGCGTCGAGCGGCGACAGGACAAACAGCCATGCGACCAGCGCGGCGACGAGCGGCATGGCGACGAGCCGGCCGGCGCTGTTGAGAAGAAGCGTCGTGGTCTCGGCCCGCGCGGCGGCGAGCTTGAGGGCGGCCCCGACACACAAGAGGCCGAGCGGCAGGCTGGCAGCGGCCAACAGGCCAAGGAATCGGTCCGTCCCGAACGGAAGGCCAACGCCCGTGAGGGCAAAGGCCGCCCCGGCGGCGCAGGCGAGGATCAGCGGGTTGCGAACCAGCGGCATCAGCAACTGGCGGGCACTGGTTTCGCGTTCGGCGGTCAGGGCGATGACCGACAGGACATTGACCGCCGGTACCAGCACGGCGAGGACGACAGCGGCCCGCGCCAGGCCCTCGGTGCCGTAGAGGCTTCCGACCAGTGCCAGCCCCAGATAGGTGTTGAAGCGGATCGTGCCCTGGACCAGCGGCCCGTAGCGCGCGGCCGGCCACCCTCGCCAGCGGCGCAGCAGCGCAAGGACGATGGCGGCGACAACCATCACGACGAGGATCGCCGCGGCGAAACCAAGGAGGGTCGGATCGGCCAGCGGCGCCTTGGCAAGGCTTGCAAAGAGCAGCGCCGGGAAGAGAACGAAATAATTGAGCTTCTCCGCCGCCGGCCAGAAGCCCTCGCCTGGAAAGCCCGACCGCCGGAACACAAGGCCCGCGAGGATCAGGGCAAACAGCGGCCAAAGGGTCAGGAAAATCGCCGGCATCGCCTCGTATCAACCCTTTTCGGGGAGATCGCCTCGCTTGTCCTCAGGCGAATCGGTCGGCCTTGGCGACGGCGCCGCGCAGCGCCACGGCCGCGAAGAGGGCGGACGCGACGGCGTTCCAGCCGGCGAAGGACAGGCCGAGGAAGCGGCCGGCCGCCTCGTCGCAGGAGGGCGGTCGGATGGCGTCGATGGTGGCGAGGAGATCGCCGCCCATCAGGTCGCTGCCGCCGACCTGCCCGCAATCGGCCGGTCCCGGCCAGAATCCCCACTCGACGCCCGAATGGAAGACGCCGAGATAGAGGGAATAGAGCATGATCAGACCGATCGCCAGGAGCAGTGCGCGGGTCAGAACAGCCGGCGCCCGCCCCGCCGCCGCAACGAAGGCGACAAGCGCGATCGGGATCGCCACGTAATAGGGGATGCGCTGCTGAAGACAGAGGGCGCAAGGGATGTAGCCCCCGACATGCTGGAACAGCAGCGCCGTCCCGACGGTCATCGCCGTTCCCACGGTGAGGAAGCCCGATGCCAACGTTTGGCGAAAGCCGGTCGGACGCTGGAAACGTTCAGTCAATCCCATCGAAATCATCCGTTACATCAAATACCGCAGCACGACGAAGCCGCCGACGAGCAAAACCATGAAGAGGGTGAAGAGCATGCCGAGATTGTTCTCGATGAACCCCTTGATCGGCGCCCCGTAGCGGTTGAGCAGCCAGGCGACGAGGAAGAACCGCACGCCCCGGCCGATGATCGAGACGACGGTGAAGGTCAGCAGATTGAGCCCGGTGACGCCGGAGAAGATCGTCAGGACCTTATAGGGAAACGGCGTCATCGCCGCGAACAGCACCGCCCAGCCGCCCCAGGAATTGTAGCGGGCCGTCAGTTCGGCGAAAGCATCCGCCTTGCCGTAGAGCTCGAGAATCGGCCGGCCGACGAGGTCGAAAAACAGGGCGCCGATGGCATAGCCGAGAAACGCCCCGAGCACCGAAGCAACCGTGCAGACCAAGGCGATTCGGAACCACTTCGCCCGGTCCGCGATCACCATCGGGATCAACAGCACGTCCGGCGGGATCGGAAAAACCGAGCTTTCGATGAAGGACACCGCAGCCAACGCTCGTTCCGCATGGCGGGTCGCGGCCAGGGACATGACCCAATCATAGAGGCGGCGGAGCATGGCGGGTTCCAAACCTGGGGTGCGAGACGAGGCCCGCGCGCATGGCTGGCGCATAGGACGAACGCGGCGCAAACGCAATTGTCGTTACCGCATTGCACAGAAGCAGGGCCGTCGGCATTGACCGAGGACCCGTTGCGGCTATAGTCCCGCGTCGAATGGCCGAGGCCGTTCGCCCCTGTGGCGGAATTGGTAGACGCGCGCGACTCAAAATCGCGTTCCGCAAGGAGTGCTGGTTCGATTCCGGCCAGGGGCACCAATGTTCCGGCGCTGTTCTGGACGACATGACCACATCATCATCCTATGCCGATCTTTACGCCAGCTTCCGCTGGAATCTGCCGGGCCGCTTCAACATCGCGGCGGCCTGCGCCGATGTCTGGGCAGCGCGCGAGCCGGACCGGATATGCCTGATCGAGGATCGCGGCGGTGACGCGGCGCAAACGCTGACCTATGCCGAGCTTTCGCGTCGCTCCGTGCGGCTGGCGGCCGGTTTCGCGGCGCGGGGCGTTGGGCGCGGCGACCGGGTCGCGATCGTGCTGCCGCAAAGCTTCGAGGCGGCGATCGCGCATCTGGCGGTCTATCGCCTCGGCGCCATCGCCGTGCCGCTGGCGCTGCGTTTCGGGCCGGAGGCGCTCGGCTTTCGCCTGCAGGCATCGGGCGCGCGCATGGTGGTGACCGACACCGCCGGGCTTGCCACGCTTGCCGCTGTCGATAGGCCGCTGCCGGATCTCGCCGAGATCGTCGCGGTCGGGACGGAAAAGCCCGGCGTTCTCGACTTTGCCGAGCTTGAAACGCAAGCGGCCCCGGAGGTCGGAACCACCGACACGACGCCGGACGACCCGGCTATGATCATCTTCACCTCCGGCACCACCGGCCCGCCGAAGGGCGCCCTGCACGGCCATCGCGTGCTGCTCGGGCATCTGCCGGGCATGCGCTTCCACCACGAAGGCTTTCCCAAACCCGGCGACCGTCTCTGGACGCCGTCGGACTGGGCCTGGGCCGGCGGCCTGCTCAACGCGCTGTTGCCGTCGCTTCTCCTCGGGGTGCCGGTGGTCTTCACCAAGGCGCGGTTCGAGGCCGGAGAGGCCTTCGCGCTGATGGCGCGGCAGAAGGTCCGCAACGCCTTCCTGCCCGCGACGGCGCTGCGCATGATGAAGGGCGCCGCCAGCCCGGACGCGGTCGCCGGCCTCGATCTTCGCACCATCGGCTCGGCCGGCGAGTCGCTGCCGCGCGACACGTTCCTGTGGGCGCGGCAGACGCTTGGGCTGACGGTGAACGAGTTCTACGGCCAGACCGAATGCAACATGGTGCTCGGATCGTCGGCGGCTTATGGCGTGTCGCGCGCCGGCGCGATCGGCAAACCGGTGCCCGGCCACCGCGTCGCCATCCTCGATCTGGACGGGCGCGAGGTGGCGCGCGGCAAGACCGGGACGATCGCGGTCAAGGCACCCGATCCGGTGATGTTTCTCGGTTATTGGCAGGACCCGGCCGCAACGGCGGCAAAGTTTTCCGGCGACTGGCTGACGACCGGCGACCAGGGCGTCATGGACGAAGAGGGTTATGTCACCTTCTTCGGGCGCGAGGACGACGTCATCACCTCGGCGGGTTATCGGATCGGTCCGGGTGAGATCGAGGATTGCCTGATGACCCATCCGGGGGTTGCCCTTGCCGCCGTCGTCGGCAAGCCGGACGCGATGCGCACCGAAATCGTCAAGGCCTATGTCGTGCCAGCCGACGGATATGCGCCGGATGCCGCATTCGCGGCCTCGGTCCAGCGCTTCGTGCGCGAGCGGCTGTCGGCCCATGAATATCCGCGCGAAGTCGCCTTCGTCGGCGAGATGCCGCTGACGACGAGCGGCAAGATCGTCCGCCGGGTGTTTCGGGAACAGGCGAAGCAGGAAGCCGGGTTGGAGACGTCGGAAAGCACAAACTTCCACGACGCCTGCCGTGCGGGATAGGCCCCTCTATGAAAAGGACAGCATGGCCCGCAGCCGCTCGCGCATCAGGCGGGCGAAGTTGCGCGAGCGGCGCATCGACGAAAGGCCTTTCGCCGCCGCTTCGACGCGCCGCGCGCCATTCGGATTCAGCCCGAGAACGATGGTCGCGATCTCGATCCGGTCGGACCAGAATCGATTCATGACGAAATGGTCCGGCATGGCGCAGGAATCGGCGCGCTTGACGGCTGGATCCGCCAGCAAGGCGCGGGTCGCTTCGGCAACGATCTGCTGCCCCGGCGAGGCGGCAGCGAAGGCCTCGTCATAAGCGCTTTTCCAGGTGTAGGCTTCGCCACGATCAACGAAGGCGACAAGGCTGGCCACCGTCCGCGTCCCCACTTTGAGCGTGAAGACGCGCACCCGTCCGTCGGCGGCCAGAGCATTGACCGCTTCGCGGGCGAAAGCCGCGCGATAGCGGTCCGTGATCAGGGCACTGCGCTGCCGGCCCTTCCAGCCGCTGGCCTCCAGAACGAAAAAATCCTCCAGCGCCAGTTGGACATCCGCCTTCGTGCGGGCGACGTCGAAACTGACCTGACCGGTGGCTTCGAGCAGACGGCGCTGACGTGCGAGTTCGCGCCGGCGCCGGCCCGAAAGAGCCGACAGGTTGTGAGGTTCGCCGTCGGCGTCCTTGAGCAGCGCCGCACGCGTAAAACCGTTGACGCAGGTGGCCGGCAAGCCGCGTTCCTTCGCTACCGCCAGAAGGGTCGTCGCCATCGCTCCATCGATGCGGACATCCGGCAGGACGAGGACATCGGGCAGGGCGAATTCAGGCCTTGCGATGGTTTCGAGAAAGCTCGCCAGCGTGTCGGCCGGATCGTCGCCATCGACGGGCAGCGTGCCCAGCGGACCGAACGGATGCGTCCAGGCGCGGATCGTCGCGGGCCCGCCGACGGACGCCGACCGTTCCAGCGAAAACGGCATCAAAAGCCTTAACCTGCTGCGAGAGCCGGCTTCGTCGCGAACCACCATGAGCCGGACCTTGCGTTCGTCGAGTCGCGGCATGGCCGGCACGAGAAACTGCGGATCGAAGAAGACGTTCGGCTCGATCGCCCGGCGGGACAGATGCGACAGTTCCTCGACCAGACCGAACGCGGCCATCGGGGCATAGATGGAGAAGTGGCGGATAGTATCGCCGCGCGAAACGGCGATGTCGCGCTCCGGATCGTGGACGAGCTCAGCTCCGCCGGCCAGCGCAATCTCGGGAGCGGCCAGAGGCGGAACGAACAACTCGTCGACTAGAGGCTTGGCTGCCATAACTCGATGATCCAAATGCAGTCATTCGACGCGATTTGCGCTTCTCACGCACGAATCCGATCGGTTCTCCTGCAAAGGATTAGCGCCATAGCCTTAAGAATCAGTCGCCGCTAAGGGCTGGCGGGGGAATTTACCCGGCGAACCCGCCATCCGCGAGAAATTGCCGTTCGGATTCGCTCGATTCCCGACCGAGAATTAGGTTGCGGTGGGGAAAACGTCCGAACCGGGCGATGATGTCGCGATGTTCCCTGGCGAAAGCGACATTGCTCTCGTCGCCGATCTCACCCATCCACGCGACGCAAGCATCCTGATCCGCCAGAATCTCCGAATGCATCATCGGCATGGCGAGAAACTGGTTCACGTCCTCCGCGACCGTTCGATGGTCGCCGCGGGCGAGTGCCTCTCGGGCGATTTCCAGCGCCTGGTCGTCCGTCGCGAAGGCTTTTGGCGTGTTCCGGAACATGTTGCGAGGAAACTGGTCGAGGAGGATCACGAGCGCCAGCGCTCCCGTCGGATCGCTCCGCCACGCCTGGAGTTCGCCGCGGACCGCCTGTTCGTAGATGTCGCCGAAGCGCCGCAGGATGGTCTCGTCGAATTCGGCGTCCTTGCCGAACCATCGCTCCGGACCGGCCTCGCGCCAGAAATCGACGATGGTCTGGGGATCGATCGAGACGGTACTCATGGAGGACTCCCTTGGGCAAGCAAGGCGGCAGGCGTGCCGCCGGAAGCGATCCGGTCAGCGGAAGCGATGTCCCGGCACCGCCAGCGGGTTGGCTTCGAGGGCGGCCCGGTCGGGCGCATCAGTACGAACCCCGCCTGTGAAGGCAGCGAAGAGATCACGGACATAGGTTTCTGGAAGCGCTTCGCCGATCAGGACGATCCGCGTTTCCCGGTTCGCGCCGGCCGGCCACGCGGGAAGCTGCGCGGGCGGGTGCAAATAGCCCTGCACGCCGTGCAGCACGACCGGGCGCTCCGGGTATTCGCGCGTATAAACCAGCGCTTTCATGCGCAGGATGCGCTGGCCCTGGGTCGAGCGCAGAAGATCGAGAAACCCGTCGATGGCGTCCCAAGCCACCGGTTCGCGGCACACGATCGAGAACGAGCGCACCGCGCCGTGGTGGTCGTGCCCGTGGTGATGATGTGGGAAGGCGCTATCATCGGCGCCGTGAGCATCGTCGCGGGCTGCCGAAGGGTGAAGTTCGGCGCCGGATTCCAGGCCCAGCCATCGGTAGGGATCGGCGGTGCCAGAAGCTGGATCGTAGACGCCGCAATTGAGCAGGCGCGACGCCAGCGCGCGCCCGTCGCCCGCGTCGATGACCGGCGCACGCGAATTCAGCGCGGCGATAGCCGCGTCCGGGGACTCGGCTCCGGTCTCCGACGCCAGGTCGGACTTGGTGAGGACAATTCGGTCGGCGACCGCCACTTGCCGCTGTGCCTCTTCCCGCTCGGCCAGGTTCCGGGCGCCGGCCAGCCGGTCGACCACCGCGACGACCCCGTCCAGCGCATAGGTTTCCAAAAGGCCCGGATGGGTCATCAGCGAGGCGAGGATGGGAACCGGGTCGGCGAGACCGGTGGTCTCGATGATCACCCGCTCCAGCGCCGAATCACCGCTGGGGCGCGGGCGCGTCGCCAGCGTGATGAGGGTTTCGACGAGTTCGCCGCGCACGCTGCAGCAAAGGCAGCCATCCGACAATTCGATGACCCCGTCGCTCGACGCCGTCTCGACGAGGAGCTGGTCAATCCCGGCCTCGCCGAACTCGTTGACGACGACAGCCGTATTGGTCACGGCCGTCTCGCGAAGCAGACGGTTGAGCAGCGTCGTCTTGCCGGACCCGAGAAACCCGGTGAGGATGGTCAGCCGGATCGGTCGCCGCGCCTTGTCGAAAACCGAGGCGGTCAAGACGAATGCATCAACGGAGCGCCGCCGGCTGACGCGCCAGGCCGGTTGCCGGATCGTCACGGTAAATTCCGAACCGCGAGGTTTTGCCGCCCACCGGGCCGGGATCGATCGACACGGTCATGTCCGCGGCTTCGGCGGGCGCCGCGTCCAGGGGCGGTGGTTCGTTCTCGTCACCGCCCACCACCTGATCGAAGACGCCGACATCGGCGGCCACGACGGGCGGCACAAGGGCGTTTACGGATTCGGGCAACGTTAAGGCGACATCCTCCGACCGACTGGGCCGTGGCGTGGGCAGCGGGATGCCATAGGCCGATATCAAGGAGATGCCCGGCTCGGCGATGGCGTTGCCGGCTGCTCCGCCAAGACCGACCTGAAGCGCGACGGGCGAACGATTCATCTCGTGAAGATACGGTGAGCCGTAGGTCTCCTCGCGCTCCTTTTCCTCGACGCGGTCATTGGCGCGGACCGAGCGGCCCTCGGCCGAACAGATATAGCCGCTGACGTCGAGCGGTTCGCCGCTCGCTGTCGGCAATTCGTCGATGGTGGTGTCGATTTTCGCGAGATCGGCTTTGAAACCAGCTTCCAGGATCTCGGCGGCGTTACGTTCACGCTCAATGGTGCCGTTGGCGCCGATGACAACGGCGACGAGCGTGCGCCGGTCGCGCGTCGCCGACGACACCAGATTGAACCCGGAGGCACAAATATAGCCGGTCTTCATGCCGTCGGCCCCGTCGAAGCGGCCGAGCAGCTTGTTGCCGTTGTTCATGACCCTCTTGCCGTTGGAGATCGCCTCGGTGTTGAAGAAGTCCGAGAAGGCCGGAAACTCCCGGCGGATGGCGACGCCGAGAATGGCCAGATCCTTGGCACTCGCGTACTGGCCGTCGCCGGGCAGGCCATTGGGATTGATGAACCGCGTATCCAGCATCCCGAGCCTCTTCGCCGTGTCGTTCATCATGGCGACGAAATTCTCCATCGAGCCCTCGCCGATCGTCTGCCCGATGGCGTAGGCGACGTCGTTTGCCGACTTGACCAGCATCATCCGCAAGGCGTTGTCGAGTCGGATAACCGAGCCGGGCTGATAGCCCATCTTGCTGGGCGGCTCGGCCGCCGCGCGGCGGGTCATGACCACCGGCGTGTCCAGCGCCGCACGCTCCTCGCGCAAAGCTTTCAGCGCGAGGTAGGCGGTCATCAGCTTGGTCGTCGAAGCCGGGTAACGGCGCTCGGTCGCGCGATCCTGTGACAGCACTTTCCCGGTCTCGACATCGACGACGATCGACGCCATCGGCTGCGCGGTATCTTCGGCGGCCATCGCGCGCGAATCGCGGCCCGCGATCGGCATCACGCCGAGCAACGCCACAGCGAGGCAGGCCGCGGTCAAAAATTGAAAATGACGGGAGGCAAGCGTCTTCACGCTGGATTCCTTCATTGATTGCGGTCAGTCTGCGCACTTTGCTGAACCTGAACGATTCAACGGGGCGCTTAGCTCCAAGCTGTGACGCAAGCATGGCGTGTTACAGTTGCCGCCGATGAATGCGCCAGGATTCTAGCCTGCATCAGGAAAACCGGAAAGTATCGATGCCTGTCAATAACCGAATTGCCGAAACGCAGACCGAGATCGCGGGATGGCGCCAGCATCTCCACGCCCGGCCGGAAATTCTCTACGACGTGTTCGAGACGGCGGACTTCGTCGCCGGCAAGCTGCGCGCGTTCGGCTGCGACGAGGTCGTTCCCGGCATCGGCAAGACCGGCGTCGTCGCGCTGGTCCATGGTCGCGGCGGCGCCGGCGGCCCGATGATCGGGCTGAGGGCCGACATGGACGCGCTGCCGATCGTGGAGGAAACCGGCCTCGAATATGCCTCTCGGACCCCCGGGGCCATGCACGCCTGCGGTCATGACGGCCACATGGCGATGCTTCTGGGCGCTACCCGCAGCCTCTGCGAGACGCGCGCCTTCGACGGCACGGTGGCGGTGATCTTCCAGCCCGCCGAGGAAGGCGGGGCCGGCGGCAAGGCGATGCTCGACGACGGTCTCTTCCGGCGTTTTCCGATCGCCAAGGTCTACGGCATGCACAATCTGCCGGGCATGCCGGTCGGCCAGTTCGGCATGCGCCATGGCGCCACCATGGCGTCGACCGACGAATTCGCCATCACGATCGAGGGGCGCGGCGGGCACGCCGCCCTGCCCCATCGCACGATCGACCCGATTCTCATCGGCGCAGCACTTGTGCAGGGGCTCCAGGCGATCGCCGCCCGCAACGCCGACCCGTTGAAATCGATGGTCGTTTCGGTGACGCAGTTTCACGCCGGCTTCGCCCACAACATCATACCAGACACGGCGATCGTGTCCGGCACGGTGCGTGCGCTCGAAAAGGGCCTGAGAGATTTCGCCGAGCAGCGCATCCACGAGATCGCGCGCGGCATTTGTGCCGCGCACGACGCCACCGCCGCGATCGCCTATGATCGGAATTACCCGATCACGGTGAATGATCCGGCGGAGGCGGATTTCTGCGCCGATGTCGCCCGGGAGATCGTCGGCGCGGACAATGTCAATGCCGACGCTGAGCCGATGATGGCCGGCGAGGATTTCTCCTACATGCTGGAGGAAAAGCCGGGGGCCTATGTGTTCATCGGCAACGGCAACAGCGCCAGCCTCCACAATCCTGCCTACGATTTCGCCGACACGGCGATCGCATTCGGCGCAAGCTACTGGCAGCGCCTGGCCGAACGGGCGCTCGATCGGCTGTGAGGCGGCCTCGCCGTCACGGCTACGATGTTTGTCGGCCCTGCGCCGGACCGACGTGCTAGCTATGGCGCCGCAGGCTGCGAAGGCACGGCCGACGCAGAGGTTCGCAGTGTTGCGGGGAGAATCGACCATTGGCGGATGCGGCACAGAGGGTTCTGATACGGCGCCTCGATCTAGTGGCCGATCTCAATGACGATGACCGGGAGGCGCTGGCCCGGCTGCCAATCCTGGTCAGGGAGGTGGGTGCGGGGGTCGATATCGTCAGCGAAGGTCAGCACGTCACGCAATGCTGCATCCTGATCGACGGTTTTACGCGCCGTTATCGCCACACCTTCGAGGGCAAGCGGCAGATCATTGCGTTTCACGTCCCGGGGGACATTCCCGACCTCCACAGCCTGCATATCAACATCATGGACCACAGCTTCGCGGCGACAACGCGATCGCTGATCGGCTTCGTATCGCATGAGGCCGTCTGGTCGCTGTGCGTGTCACATCCGAACATCGCGGCGGCGCTATGGCTTGAGACGTTGATTGACGGCGCGATCTTCCGCGAATGGATCGTGGGACTGGGTCGCCTGTCTGGCACAAGCCGTACGGCACATCTTCTATGCGAACTCGCGATGCGGTTGCGATCCGTGGGGCTGTCACCCGAAAACGTCTACCGTATTCCGCTGACCCAGCATGAACTGGCCGACGCGCTTGGCCTGACCGTCGTGACGGTCAATCGCGTGCTGCAGGAACTCAAACTCAAAGGGCTGATCGAGCGCGAGCGCTCACGCATGGTGATCAAGAACTGGCCGGCCCTGGCACGGATCGGCGAGTTCAACGCCGATTATCTTCACTTTCGTATAGGTGTCGACATGGCCAGTGGAGACCTGCCCGCGACCTGACATGCCACGGGATGTCCCCTACCGCTGACGGAAACGGCCCTCCCAAATACGGGGCACTCGGGGCACAGGAGACCACGGCCGGTCATGGGCGGCGGAACGATTCGCCTGATTCGCAGGCGCTCGCGATGCTGCGCCGCACGAAGAACGCTTAAACGCCCAAAAACCTTGAATTTTTCGCCAGAACAGTGTAGTGTGGAAAAACAGTCGGGCGTTGTGGCCGCGAGGCCACGCCATCTCGCCCCGTGGGTCTTTCCGAAAGGTCGCTCCCTCATCCTCTTGAACACCACGGCTGCGCAACACCGGATGGTTTGCGCGGAACCCGTGAGGATGCGAACGACCTGAACCCAACGACTGCGGTCCGATCGGTTTCCGAAGGACCCGTGCAATCGGCGGCGCCAGCGTCGTCACCCGTGTCTAGCCGCTGGCGTGGCCAGGCACAACAGGGAGTTATAAAAAGCGTATGAGCAGTCAGAAGAAGACATTAACCCGCCAGGGCTTCAAGACCGGCGAGAGCATCGTCTATCCGGCTCACGGCGTGGGCCAGATCGTCGCAATTGAGGAACAGGAAGTCGCGGGCATGAAGCTCGAGCTGTTCGTCATCGACTTCGAGAAAGACAAGATGCGCCTGAAGGTGCCGGTCGCCAAGGCCGAGTCTGTGGGCATGCGCAAACTCTCCGAAACGGATTTCGTCGAGCGTTCGCTGAAGGTCGTGCAGGGACGCGCCCGGGTCAAAAAGACCATGTGGAGCCGTCGTGCCCAGGAATACGATGCGAAGATCAATTCCGGCGATTTGATTCAGATCGCCGAAGTGGTGCGTGATCTTTACCGCGCGGAGAGCCAGCCGGAGCAGTCCTACTCCGAACGCCAGCTCTACGAGGCCGCGCTCGGCCGGATGGCGCGCGAGCTCGCCGCCGTCAACGAGGTGTCCGAGACGGAAGCGGTTCGCCTGATCGAAACCAACCTCAATAAGGGTCCGAAGCGTCTCAGCAAGGCGGAAGCAGAAGCCGAAGCCGAAGCCGAAGCGAACGAGGCCGTTTCCGACGCCAATGGAGAGGCCACCGCAGCCACGCCGGCGACCGACAACAGCGAGACCGAACAGGTAAAAGCCGCCTGACACGCGATCGATTGGCCTGATCTCGGCACAACGAAAGTTGCGCCGTCAGGCTCCTGTCCGACATCCAATGAGGCCGGCCGCTCGAACAGAGGGCCGGCCTCATTCGTTCGCGCGGCTGGGCCCGCGCCTTCGACAAGCCTGCTGCGTGGTCCGTTGTCGCCCGGAAGGAAGATTTTCGTGATGGCGGCTTGTCAGCGACCGCCCGATTGCGCATGATGGATTGAGGCTCATCATGATTTGCGACCTCGGATCGCGCCTGATCTTGCCCTAAGACCTTTCCCCTCTACATTCCCCTAAAAAGTTTTCCCCTCCGGGAACGTTTGCGGGTGATGTGCGTTTTGCACAGACCAGGCGCGGATTCCCAAACAGCTTCGCGCAACAGGCTCAAGAGCCTCGAAAGCTTGACTGGAGGGTAAAAAATGAAATCCCAATCCGCTGGCCGCACCTTGATCCGCGCAGCGATGTCCGCGCCCTACCTCCAACGGGAGGAAGAGTACGATCTCGCCGTCCGCTGGAAGGAGCAGCACGATCAGGAAGCGCTTCACAAGATTACGTCCGCCCACATGCGGCTGGTCATCTCCATGGCCTCGAAATTTCGGCACTTCGGACTCGCCATGAGCGACCTCATCCAGGAAGGCCATGTCGGCCTCCTGGAGGCGGCCGCGCGCTTCGAGCCGGAACGCGAGGTCCGGTTTTCGACCTATGCCACATGGTGGATCCGCGCCTCGATCCAGGACTACATCCTGCGCAACTGGTCGATCGTCCGCGGCGGCACCTCGTCGGCGCAAAAGGCGCTCTTCTTCAACCTTCGCCGGTTGCGCGCACGGTTGAGCCAAGGCTCCGAGAGCCTGACCGGCGTGGCCATGTACCGCGAGATCGCGACGGCGCTGAAGGTTTCGGAAGGCGACGTGGCCTTGATGGATTCCCGCCTCTCCGGGCCGGATTCCTCACTCAACGCGCCGTTGATGGAGGACGAGTCGGGCAGCGCCGATCGTCAGGACTTCCTGGTGTCCAACGACCCCCTGCCCGATCAAATGGTTTCCGACTCGATCGACGACGAGCGCCGCGTCACTTGGCTGAACAGCGCCCTGAATGTCCTGTCCGACCGTGAGCTAAAGATCATTCGCGAGCGCCGCCTGCAGGATGATGGCGCCACACTGGAAGCGCTCGGTCTCAAGCTCGGGATTTCCAAGGAGCGGGTGCGACAGATCGAGACGCGAGCGCTGGAAAAGCTGAGGGCTGCGTTGCTGGAGACGAATGCGGATCGGGCCGCTTACGTCAGCTGAGTCAGCCCACCTGACAAGACGTGCCGCTGGGCCGCCGGAAGGTGGCCCTTTGGGTTTTTTGGGGACGCAGTTCCGGCGTAGGCGCGAGGCCGACTACGGCTTGTGGTAAGTGGTAAACGACGCCAGACAGCCGCGCCGAGCGCGCACCGAAAGGCACGCGCAGCAGGTTGCGGACACGAACGACAATTGCCGCGCCTCTGCGTTTGCGGCTAGGGTTGACGTTACGCCGCCACAAGCTCAATCCCAGCCGGACGATACCCGAATGCAACATGACTGATGCCGCGCTCGCAAGCCCCCTGGACGGACCATCGTCGGCCCCTTCGTTGAGACAATTGCTGCGCTCCGGAACCACGGATCGCCATGCTGCCCTCGACCGGATTTTCGAGGGCATGACCGAAGCCTCGGATCCCGGCCTCTATCAACGTTTCATCGCCATGAATCATGCGGCGCATTCGGCCCTGGAACCGCTTCTCTCAGGACATGCGGGGCTCGACGCGACGATCGGCTCGAACTTGCGGACGATCCTTCTGCCGGCGCTGGCATCGGACATGCGGCAAATGGGATTGCATCCGGCCGCCCCTATCCCCTTCCCCGTTCGCCCCGTCGGGCTCCCGGAGGCAGCGGGCATTGCCTATGTGCTCGATGGGTCGCGGCTCGGCGCCCGGTTCATCCATCGCGATTTCCTGGCACGCGGCCTTGCCCGGCGATGGCCGGGAGTTTCGACCGCCTATCTGGAGGCGGCGGCACGCGCCGACGGTTTCCGGGACCGGATGAACGACCTGTCGGTCGCCATATACGCCGCGCCCCATCGCGCTCGCGCGCTCGCGGCCGCGAATGCCGCTTTCGCCCTGTTTGATGCCGCCATCGCCGGCTTCCCACACCCACCCGAAGACGGGAACGTCCCATCGTGACCACCGACGCCGCTGTTCCGTTTCAGGTCGATCTGTCGAACTGCGATCGCGAGCCCATTCATCTGCTGGGTCGCATCCAGGAATTCGGCTTTCTGATCGCGGTCACCGCCGACTGGATGGTCCGGCACGCGTCGATCAATATCGGCGATTTCGTCGGCAAATCGGCGGACGATCTTCTCGGCGTGCCGCTCGTCACCATCTTGCCGGCATCGACGATGCACGCGGTGCGGGGGCGCCTGCAGGTGCTGTCGAACAATGACGGCTCGGAGCGGCTCTTCGCGATCGATGTGTTGGAGAACGGACAGTATTTCGATGTCGCTATCCACCGATCGGGCGATTCGATCGTGTTGGAGATGGAGCCGGCCTCCGCGCGACGCTCGGCCGATTCCGGCGCGCTCGTCAAAGCAATGATACTGCGCATCCAGAAAGCGCACGATCTGGAGACGCTCTATCGCGAATGCGTGCGGCAATTGCGGGCCGTAACCGGGTTCGACCGGGTCATGCTATATCGATTTCATGATGACGGTGCCGGTGCTGTCATCGCCGAATCCGTGCGCGGCGGCTACGAGCCGTTTCTCGGCCTCCATTATCCGGCAAGCGATATTCCGCAGCAGGCACGCGCGCTTTATATCCGTAATCAGATCCGGATCATCGCCAATGTCGATGCCGAACCGGTTGCGATCACGCCCGCGCTCAGCCCCGAGGGGCGACCCCTGGATCTTTCGCTTTCGCTGCTGCGGGCGGTTTCGCCGATCCACGTCGAGTATCTGAAAAACATGGGGATTTCGGCATCGATGTCGATCTCGATCGTGATCGACGGCAAGCTCTGGGGCCTGTTCGCGCTGCATCACTACGCGGCGCGGCACCTGCCGATGGAGTTGCGAAGCGCCATCGAGCTCTTTGGCCAGATGGCCTCCTTCGTCATCGAGGGCCGGATCCACAAACAGCGTCGTGAGGCCGACGAGGTGGCGCGCGACCTGCACGATCGCTACATCAGCAAACTCGTCGCAGCGACACCCTCGGTCACGTCGCTTGCCGACCATGCCGAAGAGCTGCGCGACTTCATCGCCTGCGACGGGCTCGCGGTCTGGGCGGAAGACGAGGCCCGAACCTTCGGTCAATGCCCGAACCCGCAGGAAATCGCCGAACTCGCACGGTTCCTCAACCGTGCCTCCGCCAGCAAGGTCTATGCGAGCGACAAGCTGAGCGAGGTCTCCCCGGACGCCGCCGCTTTCACGGATCAGGCTGCCGGCATGCTGGCGATCCCGCTTTCCCGCAGTCCGCGGGATTACCTTCTGTTCTTCCGCAAGGAGATCGTCCAGACCGTCAGTTGGGCCGGCAATCCCACCAAGAAGCAGACTGTGATGGGGCCGAATGGGCCGCGGCTGACCCCACGCGAGAGCTTCGAGGTCTGGAAGGAGTCGGTGGTCGGCAGGAGTAGTAGCTGGACGGAGTCGGAGCTGAAGCGGGCGGAGGCTCTGCGGGTTTCACTTCTGGAAGTGCTGTTGCATTTCAACGAGGAAAATGCGCGCCATCGCGACCTTGCCACCCAGCATCAGGAATTCGTCATCGCCGAACTCAACCACCGGGTTCGCAACATTCTCAGCCTGATCCGCGCCCTGGTCGGGCAAAGCCAGGCGGGAGCCGATTCGGTCGAGGAATTTGGCGGCATCATTGGCGGGCGCATCCAGGCGCTGGCGCGGGCCCACGACCAAATCACCCGCCAGACCTATGTCGCCCAACGCTTGGGCGACATCATCCAGACCGAAGTGCAGGCCTATGTCGGTCGGAACGCCGGCCGCGTTCATCTCGAGGGGCCGGATATCTTTATCGAGGCGAATGCCTTTTCCACCCTGGCGCTAGTGTTCCACGAAATGGTGACCAATTCGGCGAAATACGGCGCACTCTCCGATACGAAAGGAGTCGTGCGTGCCGGCTGGACGATCGCGGCAGACGGCTCTTGCGAGCTTCACTGGCACGAGAGTAATGGCCCGGTGGTCTCGCCACCCACGCGCCGCGGCTTCGGCTCGACGATCATCGAGCGCGCGATTCCCCACGATCTCCGCGGCGAGGCGGAGGTGACTTATCCGGAGTCAGGTCTGACCGCACGCTTTCTGTTCCCGGCTTCGGCCTTCCATTTGGACAGTGGCGACCGGCAAACCCCGAGCGAGGCGACACCGCAGGCGAAAGCGGCTCCGAGGAGCGAGGCCGTGACGTTGGACGGTTTGAGCTGCCTGATCGTCGAGGACAGTGTCATCATTGCGCTCGACACCGAGCAACTGCTGCTCGACAATGGCATGGAAAAGGTCTTCACGGCCGCCAACCTTGCCGAGGCCCGCCAGCTCATCGAGACCGAAACTTTCGATGTGGCGCTGCTCGACGTCAATCTCGGCGCTGAAACCAGCTTTTCCCTGATCGGACCGCTCAACCGCAAGAACGTCCCCTTCGTCTTCGTCACCGGTTACGGTGAGAGGCTGGAATTGCCCGAAGACAACCCTCCCGAAGTCGAGGCTATCCGCAAGCCATTTGCCGGACATGAGGTGGTGGAGGCGATCGCGCGCGCCGCCGCGCGTCGCAAGGACGAGCGAGGAGCGCGAGCCTAATAAGAAGGGGATCGAATTTTTCCGGGGTATGGAAAAATTCAATCGATTAGACTAAGCAGATCGCGTGCGCGGCCGATGTCGGCCCTCCGCGACAGAAAGACGAGCGATGTCCAGCCAGATCATACCCGTCGAGCCATTCGACTATGTCGTTTTCGGCGGCAATGGTGACCTTGCCGAGCGCAAGTTGCTGCCGGCCCTTTACCATCGCGATCATGATGGCCAGATACCCGACGCCTCGCGCATCATTGGCGCGTCCCGCAGCGAGATATCCGACGAGGATTACCGCGCCTTCGCCCGCCAGGCCCTCGCCAAGCACGTCGACGCAGCCGACATGCATCAGGTATCGGTCGACCGCTTCCTGTCGCGGCTCCACTACCGCAAGGTCGACGCGCGCGCCGACGAAGGCTGGGACGAATTGCGCGCCCTGCTCGACGAGGCGGGCGAAGACCGCATTCGCGCCTTTTATCTGGCGGTCGGCCCCTCGCTGTTCGCCGATTTCGCCAAGCAGATTGGCGAAAAGGGATTGTCGACGGCCAACATGCGCCTCGTCGTCGAGAAGCCGGTCGGTCGCAATCTGAAATCAGCCTGCGAACTCAACCAGATCATCGCCGATCATTTCACCGAGGAGCAGGTCTTCCGCATCGACCACTATCTCGGCAAGGAGACCGTGCAGAACCTGATGGTGCTGCGGTTCGCCAACGCCCTGTACGAGCCGATCTGGAATTCGGCCCATATCGACCATGTGCAGATCACCGTCGCCGAGTCGGTCGGTCTGGAAGGTCGCGCCGGCTATTACGACAAGTCGGGCGCGTTGCGGGACATGGTGCAGAACCATATCGTCCAGCTGATGTGCCTGGTCGCGCTGGAGCCGCCGGCGGCCCTCGATGCCGACGCGCTGCGCGACGAAAAGCTGAAGGTGTTGCGCGCGCTGCGCCCGATCGACGCCTCGAATGTCGAAAGCCGCACCGTACGGGGCCAGTATAAGGCCGGCGCTTCGGACGGCGCCGCGGTCAAGAGCTATCTCGACGATCTCGGCAATGGCGAAAGCGATACCGAGACCTTCGTCGCGATCAAGGCCGAGATCAACAATTGGCGCTGGGCCGGCGTGCCGTTCTACCTGCGCACCGGCAAGCGGCTCTCGGAACGCATGTCGGAAATCGTCGTCACCTTCCGGCCGATCCCGCATTCGATCTTCGCCGGAGCCGCCGGCAATATCGTCCAGAACCAGCTGGTCATGCGCCTGCAGCCCAACGAGGGCGTCAAGCAATGGCTGATGATCAAGGACCCTGGCCCGGGTGGCATGCGGCTACGCCATGTGCCGCTCGACATGAGCTTTGCCGAGTCGTTCCGTGTGCGCAATCCGGACGCCTACGAACGGTTGCTGATGGACGTCATCCGCGGCAACCAGACGCTGTTCATGCGGCGCGACGAGGTCGAGGCCGCCTGGAAGTGGGTCGACCCGATTCTCGATGCCTGGGAGGAGAAGGGCATGAAGCCGCAGGGTTACACCGCCGGCACATGGGGGCCGTCCTCCGGCGTCGCACTGATCGAACGCGACGGGCGCACCTGGCACGAGCCCGATTGATGGATGCGATGATCCCCGCTCCCATCCTGCATCGCTATCAAACGCGCGAGGCGCTCGCCGAAGCGCTGGCCACCGGCGTCGCCGCCGTGCTCGCCGGCGCGATCGCCACGCGCGGCTCGGCGACGCTAGCGGTCTCCGGCGGCTCGACGCCGAAGCGCTTCTTCGAGCGCCTGGCCGAGGCCGACATCGATTGGCGCAATGTCCGCGTCACTCTGGTCGACGAGCGCTGGGTTCCGGAAACCAGCGAGCGGTCGAACGCGGCCATGCTACGCCGACACTTGCTCAAGAATGGCGCGGCGCAAGCTCGTTTCGTGCCGCTCTACATGGATGCGCCGACGCCCGAAGACGCGCTGACCGACCTCGGCGAGCGGTTCCAGCGGCTGGCCCGTCCTTTCGACGCGGCCATCCTCGGCATGGGCGCCGACGGCCACACCGCCTCGTTCTTCCCCGACGCAGACAATCTGGCCCAGGCGATCGACATGGCGACGAACGAGCCGGTCGTCGCGATCCGCGCGCCGGGAGCCGGCGAGCCGCGCGTGACCCTCACACTGCCGCTGCTGGTCGACGCGCGCCTCCTCGCCCTCCATATCGAGGGGGAGGAAAAGCTCGCCGTCTACGAGACGGCGCTCAAGGACGGCGCGGCAACGGACCTCCCGGTTCGAGCGGTGCTGCGAGCACCGCGGACCGAGCCGCTGAACGTATTCTGGGCGCCCTGACTTCCTCCTGCCAAGAAGGTCGACACCATGACCGCAGATCCTCGCATCGAAGCCATTACCGATCGCATTCGCGAGCGCTCGGCGCCGACCCGCGAGGCCTATGTCGCGCGCATCACCGCCAAGGGCGCCGAGGGGCCGAAGCGCTCGACGCTCTCCTGCGGCAATCTCGCCCACGGCTTCGCCGCCTGCGGGCCGGTGGACAAGGAGCGGTTGTCCGGCGACCAGACGCCCAATCTCGGCATCGTCACCGCCTATAACGACATGCTCTCGGCCCATCAGCCGTTCGAACGTTATCCGGAACTGATCCGCGAGGCGGCGCGCGAAATGGGCGCCACGGCGCAGGTCGCCTCCGGCGTTCCGGCGATGTGCGACGGCGTGACCCAGGGACAGGGCGGCATGGAGCTGTCGCTGTTCTCGCGCGACGTGATCGCCATGGCGGCGGCGGTCGGTCTCTCCCACGACATGTTCGACGCGGCCGTCTATCTCGGCGTCTGCGACAAGATCGTGCCGGGCCTGACCATCGCGGCGCTGACCTTCGGCCATCTGCCGGCGATCTTCGTCCCAGCCGGGCCGATGACAACCGGGCTTCCGAACGACGAGAAGAGCCGCATCCGTCAGCTTTACGCGGAAAGCAAGGTCGGTCGCGATGAGCTGCTCGAGGCCGAGTCCCGATCCTACCACGGACCCGGCACCTGCACCTTCTACGGCACCGCGAACTCCAACCAGATGCTGATGGAGATCATGGGCCTGCACACACCGGGCTCGTCCTTCGTCAACCCGAACACGCCGCTGCGCGATGCCCTGACCAAGGAGGCAACCAAGCGGGCGCTTGCCATCACCGCGCTCGGCAACGAATACACGCCGGCCGGGCTGGTCGTCGACGAACGCGCCGTGGTCAACGGCGTCGTCGGCCTGCACGCTACCGGCGGCTCGACCAACCACACCATGCATCTCGTCGCGATGGCGGCTGCGGCCGGGATCAAGCTGACCTGGCAGGACATTTCCGATTTGTCCGACGTCACGCCGCTGCTGGCGCGGGTCTACCCGAACGGCCTCGCCGACGTGAACCACTTCCAGGCAGCCGGCGGCATGGGCTTCCTGATCCGCGAGTTGCTCGGCCGGGGGCTGCTGCACGAGGACGTCCGCACCGCCTGGGGCCAGGGCTTGAGCGCTTACGCCGTCGAGGCTCGGCTCGCCGACGATGGGCAATCCGTGACGCGGGTGGCGGCAACGAAGGAGAGCGGCGACCCGAAGGTGCTGACCACGCCCGATCAGCCGTTTTCATCGAATGGTGGCGTCCGAATGCTGACCGGCAACATGGGCAAGGCCGTGATCAAGGTTTCGGCGGTCAAGCCCGAGCGCCGCCTCGTCGAGGCGCCGGCCAAGATCTTCCACGACCAGAACGATCTGAAGGCCGCCTTCGACGCCGGGGACCTCAATCAGGATTTCATCGCCGTGGTCCGCTTCCAAGGACCGCAGGCGAACGGCATGCCGGAACTGCACAAATTGACGCCGCTTCTCGGCGTGCTTTTGGATCGCGGGCACAAGGTCGCGCTGGTGACGGACGGCCGGATGTCGGGCGCGTCGGGCAAGGTTCCAGCGGCGATCCATGTGACGCCGGAAGCCAAGGCGGGCGGTGCCATCGCCCGGGTCCAGGAAGGCGACATGATTCGGCTCGACGGCGAAAACGGCACGCTTGAAATCCTGGTCGACGCGGCCGAATTCGACGCCCGCGAGCCGGCAAAGCCGGACTTGTCCGGCAACGAATACGGGCTGGGGCGCGAGTTGTTCGGAGCCTTCCGGGCAGCGGTCGGCACCGCCGACAACGGCGCCAGCATCTTCTGACGCAAACCAGGATCGCCACTTTCGGCAGTGTCCCTTTTCAGTCCGTCAGGCGGCGACGCGCTGCGGCGCCGTTCGCATCGCCTTGCCGTCTTCGCCGAACAGCCGCATCGCGTCGGGGTCGGCCGTCAACGCCACCGTGGTTCCCCGCGCGATCGTCACCTCCCCCGGCAGCTTGACGACGAAGGGCTCGTCGGTGCGACCGATGTCGACATAGACCAGCGTGACCTCGCCGAGCGACTCCGTCAGCATGACCTCGCCGCTGAACGGCGCGTCCGGACTGTCGGATAAAACGAGGTTCTCCGGCCGGATGCCGAGATGGCCCGGCCTGCCCTTCGCGTCTGGCGGCGAGGCGATCGGTAGCGTCACCGAGCGCCCGCCCGTCGGTAGCACGCGGGTTTGCTGCCCCGTCGCTTCGATCGTCGCCGGCAGGATGTTCATCGAGGGCGAGCCAAGGAAGCGGGCGACGAAGAGATTGTCTGGCCGATTGTAGAGCTCCATTGGCGATCCGACCTGCTCGACATGGCCCTGGTTGAGAACCACGATCTTGTCGGCGAGGGTCATCGCCTCGACCTGATCGTGGGTGACGTAGACCATCGTCGTGCCGGCCATGCGCTCGTGCAGCCGGGCGATCTCGATCCGGGTCTGGACACGCAGCGCGGCGTCGAGGTTGGACAGCGGCTCATCGAACAGGAACACCTTCGGATTGCGGGTGATCGCCCGCCCGATGGCGACGCGCTGGCGCTGGCCGCCGGAAAGCGCCTTGGGCAGGCGGTCGAGATAGGACTCGATCTGCAGGATCTGCGCCGCTTCGCGAACCCGCCGGTCGACCTCCTGCTTGGAGTTGTTTTTCTCCAGTTTCAGGCCGAATGCCATGTTGTCGTAGACATTCATGTGCGGATAGAGCGCGTAGGACTGGAACACCATGGCGATCCCGCGCTCCTTCGGGGTCCGGCCGTTGACGACCTCGCCGTCGATCTCGAGCGTTCCGCCGGTGATGTCCTCGAGACCGGCGATCACCCGCAAAAGGGTGGATTTGCCGCACCCAGAGGGGCCGACGAAGACGATAAACTCGCCCGGCTCGATGTCGAGGTCGATGCCGTGCAGCACCTGCACCTGTCCGTAGGCCTTTCTGATACCGGTCAGCTTGAGGTTCGCCATGGTCCTGTCTCCCTTCCAGCCGCGCGCGCTTGCCTCACAGCCTGCCGATAAAACCGTCGAAGCCGCCGAGGCGAATCGTCGCCCCGTCGGCCGTCCCTGAAAATCCATGTCCGGGCAGCGCGGTTGGAACGGTGCCCGCCGGCAGATCGAAATGCGTCGCCGCGGCGTCAAAATTGAACGCGCAGACGAGCTGCGCGCCGTCATGCTCACGCGTGAACGCCAGAACCGTCGGCGGCGACGGCAGAAACGTTATCGTGCCCTTGGCGAGCGCCGGATGGGCGCGGCGGAAGCGCAGGAACGCCCGGTAGAAATCAAGCAGCGAGTCCGGCTCCGCCTCCATCGCATCGACGGCGCGGTCCTTGTGCCCGGCGGCGACGGGCAGCCAGGGCCTGCCGGTCGAAAAACCGGCATTGGCGACGTCTGCCTCCCAGACCATCGGCGTGCGGCAGCCGTCGCGCCCTTTCACTTCCGGCCAGAAATTGATACCGTAGGGATCGACCAGATCCTCATAGGCAATGTCGGCCTCGACCAGCCCCAGTTCCTCGCCCTGGTAGAGACAGACCGAGCCGCGCAGCGTCAACAGAACACCGGCCGCGAGCCGCAGAACCTTGTCGGCTTCGTGGTGATCCTCGGCCCAGCGCGTCGCGTGCCGCTCGACATCGTGATTGGAAAACGCCCAGCAGGCCCAGCCGTCGGCCGCGGCCGCCTCGAAGCGTCGCAGCGTGCCGGTCAGATCGACGACCGCCGGCATCCGGCCCGACAGGAAGTCGAAGGCGTAGCACATATGCAGCTTGTCGCCGCCGGCGGTGTATTCGCCCATCAGCTCGGCGCCGTGGATGCGCTCGCCGACCTCGCCGACCGAGGTGGCGGCCGGATATTCGTCGAGCAACGCCCGGAATTCCCTCAGAAAGGTGAGGTTTTCCGGTCGGTTCTTGTCGTAGATATGCGCCTGCCAGTTATAGGGCTGGTTGCGCGAGGCCATCACCTCGGACTGGAGCGCGGCCTCGAGCGGCGGATTGTCCCGCAATTCGCGATCGTGGAAGTAGAAATTCGCCGTATCGAGCCGAAACCCGTCGACCCCACGATCGAGCCAGAAGCGGACGTCGGAGAGCAGCGCCGCCCGCACATCCAGGTTGTGGAAGTTGAGATCGGGCTGTGAGGCGAGAAAATTGTGCAGGTAGTATTGCCGGCGCTTGGAGTCCCACTCCCAGGACGAGCCGCCGAACACCGACAGCCAGTTGGTCGGCGGGGTTCCGTCGGGCTTGGGATCGGCCCAGACATACCAATCCGCCTTGAAATTGTCGTGGCTCAGGCGGCTTTCGACGAACCAGGGGTGGCGGTCGGAGGTGTGCGACAGCACCTGATCGATCACCACCTTCAAACCTAGCCGGTGCGCCTCGGCGACGAGCGCGTCGAAATCCGCAAGCGTTCCGAACAGCGGATCGACGTCGCGATAGTCGGAGATGTCGTAGCCGAAATCCTTCATCGGCGAGGTCATGAAGGGCGACAGCCAGATGCCGTCGACCCCGAGCGAGGCGACATAGGCCAGCCGGCGGGTGATGCCAGGAAGATCGCCGATGCCGTCGCCGTCGGAGTCCTGGAAAGAGCGCGGATAGATCTGGTAGAGCACCGCGCCGCGCCACCAGTCGCGATCCGCCGTGGCGGCTCTCGGCGAGGCATCCGCGCAATAGGTCGTCATGGAAGCATCGTCAGTCTGCCGCGTCGTCCGCATGTCAGCCTTTCACTCCGCCGGCGGTCAGGCCGGAAATGATCTTGCGCTGGAAAACCAGCACCAGGACGATCAGCGGCACCGTCACCACGACGGAGGCCGCCATGATCGTGCCCCAGGGAATTTCCTGCTCGGAGGCGCCCGATAAGAGCGCGATCGCCACCGGCACGGTCCGCGTGTCGTTGTTGGACACGAAGGTCAGCGCGAACAGGAACTCGTTCCACGCCGCGATGAAGGCCAGCAGCCCGGTGGTCACCAGCGCCGGCCACATCAGCGGCAGGAATACCTTGACGACGATGGTGAAGGGCGAGGCGCCGTCGACGATCGCCGCCTCCTCGATCTCGATCGGCAGGTCGCGCATGAAGGTCGTCAGCACCCAGACGGTGAACGGCAGGGTGAAGATCATATAGGCGAAGATCAGCGAGAACAGTGTGTTGTAGAGGCCGGTGACACGGACCATCTCGAACAGCCCGGCTAGCACCGCAATCTGCGGGAACATCGACACCGCGAGGATGGTCAACAGCAACAGCCCGCGTCCGCGAAAATTGATCCGCGACAGCGCATAGGCGGCGGTCACCGCAAGGAACAGCGAGATCGCCACGACGACCGAGGCGACGATGACCGAATTGAGGATGTTGGTCGGAAACTCGCCGCTGGCGAAGATGCCGCGATAGTTCACCAGCGAGAAATCCGTCGGGAAATAGTTCACCCGGAACAGTGCGGTCCCGGATTTGAAGCTGGTCAGGATCGCGTAATAGAACGGAAAGATCGAGAACAGGACGATGGCGACGACGAGGGCGTAGAAGGCAGTCCGCTTGATGACGACCGGCATGTCAGCGTCCTCCCCCGAGATTCAGTCTGGCGACCTTGATGTAGAACAGGGTGATGAAGGCGATCACCAGGAACAACAGCGTCGAGGCCGCGGATCCATAGGCGAACTTGTCGAACTGGAAGAGGTTTTCCTGGGCGAAGACCGACATCGTCTTGGTATCGGTGTTGTTCGGGGTCAGCACATAGATGAGGTCGAAGACACGCAGCGCATCCAGCGCGCGGAAGATGACGGCGACGAGGATCGCCGGCCGGATCAGTGGCAGCGTCACCTTCCAGAACACCTTGACCGGATGGATGCCGTCGATCTTGGCGGCCTCGTAGACATCGCCGGGCACCATCTGCAGGCCTGCGAGGATGAGCAGCGCCATGAACGGCGTCGTCTTCCACACATCGACGATGATCACGGCCCACATCGCTGTCTCGGGCGTCGCCGTCCAGGCGACCGGGGCGGACAGGACGCCGATCGTCATCAGCATGTCGTTGAGGATGCCGAACTGGTCGTTCATCATCCAGGCCCACATCTTCGCCGAGACGATCGTCGGGATCGCCCAGGGGATGAGGACCGCCGCGCGCACCAGGGCGCGCCCCTTGAACTCGGCGTTGAGAACGAGGGCGAAGACGAGACCCAGGCTTGTTTCGATCGAGACCGAGATCACCGAATAGTAGACGGTGTTCCAGACCGAGTTCCACCATTGCGGATCGAACAGGAGGCCGAAATATTCGCCCTCCCCATCGCCGTAATCGACATATTCCCAATAGTTCCGGAATCCGACGAACTCGGCCCCCGCGATGTTGTCGAGGCTGGCATCGGTAAAGGAGAACCAGATCGTCTGGAGCAGCGGCCAGCCGGCGACGAGGGCCAGCACGACGAGCATCGGGGTCAGAAACAGCCAGGCCGACTTCAGCCGCTGGCGGGAGAGATCGGAGCGGCCCGCCGCTCCCTGCTTCTCGGCCGCGATCGCCTTGGCTGTCGGCGGCACGCCCAGCGAGACATTGGCCATCGTCGTCCCTCCCAATGGACTTTCGATCTGGTCCGCCGGCCGCCGCTTCGCGGTCCATGCCGGCCGGATGACGTTCGCAAGAAAAGGCGCTGCCTAGCCTCCTCGCCCGATCAGCTTGGGCGGAATCTCACTCCCAGGCGCTGCGCTTCAGCCGGCGCAGGCGCTTTTCCAGCTGATCGAGATTGTCAGCGGCAGAGCCCCGGCCGGAGAGGGTCTCGTTGACGGCCGTCCAGAACTCCTTCGAGACCTCGTTGTACTGGCGCTTGGTCGGCGCCGAGGGACGCGGCACGGCGTTGGTCACGACTTCCTTCCATTCTGTGACGATCGGCTGCTTCTCGGCGATCTCCGCATCGTCGTAGAGCGTCGGGATCGTCGGCAGGCGCGACTGATTGACGGCACGCTGCTTCTGCGCCTTTTCCGAACTCAGGAACTTGACGAGATCGATCGCCGCCTCCTGGTTCTGCGAGTATTTGGAGACCGCCAGGTTCCAGCCGCCAAGACAGGCCGCCGAGGAACCACCCTCCGAGGCCGGGAGCGGCACCACGTCGAACTTGCCGGCGACCGCGGAATCGCCGCCGTTCGACAGCGCGTAGGCATAGGGCCAGTTGCGCATGAACACGGCATTGCCGGTCTGCCAGACGCCGCGCGACTCCTCTTCCTTGTAGGCGAGGACGCCATCGGGGGCGATCGTGCCGACCCAGCCCTTGGCCCTTTCGAGCGCGGCGGCGGCCTTCGGATTATTGATGGTGATCTCGCCATCCGGCGAGACGATCTGCCCGCCGCCGTTGCTCGCCACCCATTCCAGGCCGTCACAGGTCAGCCCCTCATAGGGCGCGCCCTGGAAGACGAAGCCGTTCATCTGGCCGTTGCCGGCCTCGCGCTCCTTGTCCTGGATATCCTTGGCGGTGGCTTCGAGTTCCGACCAGGTCTTGGGCGGCTCCTTGCCATATTTCTCCAACAGGTCGGTGCGGTAGTAGAGCGCTGGTGCGTCCGTATACATGGGCAGGGCGACGAGCTTGCCGTCGACGGTCTGGGATTCGATCATCGAGGGGAAATGCTGACCGACAATGTCCTTGGCGGCCTCGGTCAGGTCGACGAGACTGCCGGCCAGTTGCGGCGCCCAGATCACGTCGGTCCGGTAGACGTCGATGTCCTCATTGCCGGCCGACAGCCACAGGCGATACTGCCCGAACTGGTCGGTGGTCGACGCCGGCATTTCGACGATCTTGACCGTGTGGCCGGATTCCTTCTCGAATTCGTCGAGCTGCCCCCGCAGTTCCTCGATGTCCTTGCCGACGGAGCCAGAGACCAGTGACAGCTCGGCCGCGAACGTGCCGCCGGTGAAAAGGGTCGAAGCGGCAAACGCCAGAACCAACCGCGAAAGCGTCATGGAAAAATCCTCCCTGGTGTCCCGATCGGGCACGCCGATCATCGGTGCCCTGCATCCGGCCACTCCCACGGTCGGATGCCCTTCTTTCGAAGCTATCCCCACTGAGAGGAAACGCAAGGGCATCGGCGATTGCAACCCGGCACGTGGACACGTTCCGCGTCTCGGCGAGTGAAAACAGCGATCGGACTTGGGAAGGATCGATTCGCGAGCTTTCGCGCCCGCGGCCTCGGGAGGTCGGACGGGGTCGTCGTCTCAGTGGACCTGACGCCGTTCGCGGATTTCGGCGATGTGCCGCTTGACGGCGGCGATGTCGAACTGGAGACGCTCGACCTCCGCGTCATCCGTTGCGGCGAGATTATCCTGATCGCCGATTTCGGGACGCTCGGCGGCGATCGCACGGATGCCGTCGCGCAATTCTTCGCGCGTCTGCGGTTGACCGTCGACGGGGGCGGGCTCCGCCGCCGCGTCGGGCGAAGCCGGAGCGTCGCCCGCAGGTTGCTGATCCATGTCCTCTTCGCGGACCACGCGCTCCTCCTCGAGCGGGCCCATTTCGGCCGGCTGGTCGGATTCGTGCTGGTCCCGGTTCGGTTCACCGGCCTCGTCAACCTGACGCCGGAGATCCCCCGTCTCGGCGTAGACCGCCGGACGCATCCCGGCCGCGTCAGCCAGCCCCACCTCGCCCGCGGCGGCGGTGGAGCCAGTCTGTCGTGCGTCGCCCATGCCGCCGGAGACGGCGGAATAGAAGCCGGCGGACGGATAAAATCCGGGCGAATAGGGCGAGCGCCCGCGATAGTCGGCCGCCTCGAAACCGACGGGAACGCCAGCGCCGTCCAAGGCGACACGATCGAGCGGCCGGACTTCCTGGAAGAACCGCACGGCGCCGCGGAGGACGGCGATGCCGATTCCGACGAAAAAGCCGAGGATCGCGCCAAGAAGGACCATCGTCCGCCGGGACAGGCTCGACGGCTCCAGCGGCGGTGTCGCCTCGGAGATGACATGGACATTGGCGGTATTCAGGGTTTCCTGTTCGCCGGTTTCGCGTGCCCGAAGCAGGAACGCTTCGTAAACCGCGCGCGATGCCTCGACCTCGCGCTCCAGTTCACGCAGCTTGACGAAGGATTCGCTGGTCTCCAACTGCTTGGTCTTCAATGCGGTGATCTGCGTGCTCAGATCGCGGTCGGTGCGCTCGGCGCGGGCCAGATCCGTCTGCGCCCCCGCGACGATACGGTTGAGCTCGGCGCGGATGGCGTTCCTCGCCGAGGCCAGCGCCTCCTGGCTGGCCAGGCGTTGCGGATGACGGGGCCCGAGCGTGGTGCTGAGAACGGCGGCCTGCTGGGCGAGTTCGGAATAGGTATTACGCAGCCGGGTCAGCGCCTCCGACGTCAACTCCTCGGGAAAGGAGCCTTTGACGACATCGTCGATCCCGACGTTTTTCATCTGCTCGGCGCGCACCCGCAACGCCGCCAGTTCGCCGCGCGTACGAGCAAGCTGGTCGTTGGTGCGCAGGATGTAATCGTCGTCGACGAGCCGTCCGCCGACGCCGACGAGCCGGTTCCGGGTCTTGTATTCCTCGACGGCCCGCTCCGCTTCAGCGACGGTTTGGCGCAGTTCGGCCAGACGCGCAGACAGGGCGTCGCTGGCGCGCCGCGCCGTCTGCGACTGCACGCGCCCAAGCTGGTCGATGAAGGTTGTGCCGATCAGACGGGAGAGCTCGGCGGATTTTTCCGGGTTTCTCGTCTCGACCGAAAGATTGATGATGAAGCTCTTGGCGTCGCGGGTGACGGTCATCGCCTTGCGAAGGTTCTTCACGGTGACGAGCCGTTGCCGCCCGCTCTGAGCGTCGTCCTCACGGAGGAAGGACACCAGGTTCGGAAAGATCGAGCCGAAGAACGTTTCGGCCGTCCCGTTGAATTCCGGGTCGCTTTCGAGCCCGGCTTTGTCGATCACCCGGTTCAGGACGTTGTTCGAGTAGACGACCGCGATCTGGCTTTCGATCAGCGCCAAGGTTGCCTCGTTGGGCAGCCCGTTCGGGGTGACTTCGTTCTGCACCACCTTGATGTCGCGCGGGTCGACCAGGATCTGGGTGTCGGCGGTGTAGAGTTTCGGTGTGGATAGAGCCAGTAGAATGGCGAGCGCGATGCCGAGAAACGTTGTGAGGACGATTAGCGGCTTGGACGACCAGACATGGCGGAAGATGTAGATGGGGTCGATCAGCGAAGCCTGTCCGGAACGCTCAACGACCGTGACATGCGAGCGCGACCGGGCGCTTGCCGTCGGATTTGTCGCTGAAGATGTCGAGAACATGGGCGTCACCGAATTGCCGGAGCCGGACGTCTGTCGCGGGCCCTGATCCGTCGAAAATGCGGTTTCATGCTCAAGAAACAGTTAACGCGGGGACGATAACGGCCCCTTACGCAAAGTCAGATCGATCTCAAACGCTGCCGCAAGAGCGTCATCCAGCGCTTCGGAGCCATATCCCGGTCGAGTGGCAACGGGCGGCTCGGATGCCCGTCCGGGCGGGGAAGCACATCCGAGACCCAGCTGTAGCGGTCGCTGACACCCCAGACGATCACCGATTCCGGCGCCTTGAAGGCAAAGACTCCATCGAGGAGATCGGTCACCAGGCGTTGCGCCGTCGCATCCTGGGGCTCGGCACCGGGCACGCTCTCCCAGTCGATCACATCCAGTTCGGTGACCAAGAGGCCGACCCCCAAGCCGTCGAGCGTGCGATGGAACACTTCCAGTGCGTCCTTGTCGATCGTCCGGTCGGCGTAAAGATGCCCCTGAATGCCGACGCCGGTAACGGCCACGTTGCGGTCCTGGAGCTGGCGCACGATCGTCAGCATCACCTCACGGCGGGCATCGTAGCGCGGCCCGGCAAATTCGAGATCGTAGTCGTTGATGACCAGCCGCGCGCCGGGATCCGCCCGCGCCGTCGCCTCGAAGGCGATGGGGATATGCTGCGGCCCGAGCTTCTTGAGCCACGCGGTCCGGCGCAGTGGACCCTCGCTGATGGGATTGTGCGAGATCACCTCGTTGACGACGTCCCAGCCGGTCAACTTGGCCTTGTAGCGATCGCCGACCCGTTCGATGTGCTCGATGAGCGCCGCTTCCGCATCCGCGGCCGTCTCGATTTCCTCAACCCATTGCGGCGTCGAATTCCACCAGACATGGCAGGTCCCGCGGGTCGAGCGACCGTGGGAAAGGGCAAACTCCACCAGCCGGTCCGCAGGCTCGAAATTCCAGCTGTCGCGGGTCGGCCGGATTTGATCGAATTTCAGTTCGTTCATCGGCATGATCAGGTCGAAATACTCGACTGCGGCGTCTCTGTAGGCCGGATCGGCATCGAAATACTCGGCCTGGACCGCGCAACCGAGGGGCACCGGGCCGGAACGGGGCGCCCCATGCCGCTCGGCCCGGGCAGGTGCGACTGTCCCCGGCGCCAGCGCCAGTCCGGCGCCGGCGGCCAGCAGAGAACGGCGCGTTAAGGTTCCCGCGCTATTGGAAAGGTTGGACAAACACCCATCCGCCGCGTCCCGCTGCGGGACGGCGAAAGCGGATTTTGCGGCGCGACGGCGGTGAAGTATCGTCATCTGCCCCTCGGCTCCAAGGTTGTCGATCATGCAACGTTTCGCAGTCTGGATCGAAAGGCTTAAGGGCAACCTAAACCTCGTGCGGGACTACGCCTCGTTGCTCGGCGGATCGGCCGGGCGCCTCGTCTTGTCGCTCGCCTATTTCGTCTCCATCGCCAATGGGCTGTCGGTTGGCGATTTCGGCCTGTTCGCCACGGCTTCAGCAACCGGAATCGTTCTGTCGCGCATCGCCGGCTTCGGCTTCGTTTCGCCGCTTTACCGCGTTGCGACGGTCCGTCGGCGATTGGTGGGAACCTACACCGCCGGACTGATTGTTGCCTTCATCATGTCGCTGCCGCTGGTCGCGATCGCGGCGGCCGGCTTCTATGTCACATTCTTCAAGGGCGAGATGAGCATCGGCGCCTTCGCCGCCGTGGTCCTGGCGGAGGTCGTGTTCTGGCGCGCCCTCGAGGTCGTGGTCATCGTCAACAATGGCCTCGGACGCTTTATGCGCGGGGCGATCATCGTCATCGCCGGCTCGGCGATCCGGGCCGTGGCCGCCGTCGGTTTCGTGATGATCAGCGACGGCTCGCTGGTGCATTGGGCGCTCGCCTATGCCGGGGCGAACGCCGTCGCTGCGGGCTTCGCCGTCATCGCCTATTATCCCCGGCAGCGCCTGCGCCTGCGTCCGGCCCTCTATCTCGCCAGGTGGCGGGACAGTGTGTCGGTCGCCAGCGCCGAAATCATCTTCTATCTTCAGTCCGAACTCGACAAGCTGCTGGTCCTGTCGCTCGGCGGGCCGCAGATGGCCGGCATCTACGCGATCTTGATGCGGCTCATCGATCTCACCGCCCTGCCGATCCGTTCTTTCAACACGATGATCGTCCAGAAACTGATGCGCACGCCCGAGTGGCTGACACAATGGCGAATCCGTTGGGGCATCGAGGCCGCCGTCGCGGCCGTCTCCGTCGCCGGCCTCGGCTTTCTCGGCGGTGTCTTGCACGTCTTCCCGATGGCGCTCGGAAAGAATGTCGCCGAGGCCGCGCCTTTGGTGCTGCTCGCTCTGTTCGTGCCGGCCTTCCGCAATCTGGTCGAATATGAGAGCGAGCTTCTCTACGCCCGCGGCAGGACCGGGATACGGGCGATGATCTTGGCGGTCGTCGGCCTCATCAAGGCAGCGCTTCTCATCGTTCTGCTGCGCGCGGCGCCGCAGACGGAGACCTGGATTTTCGGCCTGAACGGGTTGTTCCTGGTGCTCTGGATCGTGTCCGCCGCCGCGACCTACGCGGCGTTCGACTGGACCGCCCCACCCGCCGCGCGCTCGGCGCGGCGTCTCACGCCAGCCCAGCAGCCCGGCGAATGAGATCGGGATCGGTGCCGGTGAAGGACTGGATGCCCGCAGCGACCTGATGCGGCTCCAGCCCCGCGGCGAAATCCGTCAGTTCGCGTGAGCCGAGGGCCGCGCCGTTCCAGTAGACCTGACACAGCTCCAGGTCGCTCGGCGCGTGGCGATCGGGCCGATCTTCGCACTCGTCGACGAAGCGCCCGTAGATCGTACATTCCGACAGGCTGCGCGAGGCCGCGATGGCCGCGAGCCAAGGCTTGCCCATCCGGGCTTCGACGCGGCGTCGAAAGTCCCGAACCGTGTCGGTGCGCCAGGCCAAAAGCGTGGTGATGTAGGCCGTATCGGTCCAAGGTGGCGTGGAAATGCCGAGCAATTCGCCGGCCCGTCGCGACCATTCGCGGTGTTCGTCGCGCGCGGCGGAATCGATGGTCGCGACCGCGCCCTTACGCCGGAAGAAACGAACCTTGCCGTCGCTCGACAGGCTGCCAACGTCAAACTCCCGCAGAAAGACCACGTCGGAATCAACGGAGAGCATCACCTCTTCTTCGATCGCCGCCGCGATCGCCAGCCGCCGCAATTGCTGGACATGCCAGCCGCGCAGAGGCGGACCGTAAGCCGACAACCAGATCCGCCGACGGCCGAAGGACAAGGGGTCCGGGAACGGGCGCAACCAACGCGGCAGCAGCTCGCGCTCGTCGACGATCTCCCGCTTCGGCCCGGCGAGTTGCCGGAACAGCGCGATGTCGCCGGCCTCGACCAAGATCAGGTGGCGCGTAAAGCCGGCAACGCGCCGATCGATGCTTTCGCAGAGCAACCGGCATCGCTCGAAATCGCCGCGATAACTCGACGTGACGATCGCCGATCGCATGGGCCGCCCTTTCCCGGCGCCCTGCCGTGGCGCGGCATCAGACATCGTCCCGCTCCCGCCGCAACCGATCGCGCAGAATGCCAAAGAGGAAGAGCGGGTTGCCGAGAATATAACGGCGCCACATCCTGCCGGGCTCCAGCGCCAGACGCCAAGCCCATTCCATGCGCAGGCGCCGAATAGCGAGCGGCGCACGGGCCACATTGCCGGCGAGAAAGTCGAACAGCGCGCCGACACCGACGAAGAGCCGGCCGTAGCGCTCGCCCAGATGATCGGCGATGAAGAGTTCCTGGGCGGGAACGCCCATGGCGACGAGAACGATGTCGGCCTTGGCCAAGGCGAGGTGGTCCAGGACGCCAGCGCAAGCTTTGCGGTCGAAGAACCCGTCCGACACCACCAGATAATCATGCACCGGGATCTCGGCGGCAAGCCGGGTCGCCGCGCGCTCGGCGATGCCCGGCGCGCCTCCTATCAGGGCAACGCGCAGGCGGCTGTCGAGCGAGGCGAGAAGGCGGGGCAGGAAATCGGTGCCGTTGAGATTCTCGGTGAACGGTTTGCCGTAGAGCATCCGCGCCGCGGTATCGACGCCGATCCCGTCGGGGATCACCAGAAAGCGCTCCAGAGCGCGTTTGTAGGCTGCGTCCCGCCGGGCGATGTTGACGCAATGGGCGTTGAGGAAGGCTAGCCGCGTGGTCCGGCCGGCCGCCAGTGCGTCGGCGAGCGCCGCGATGACCGCCACGCCGGAGCGGTCGGTGACCGCGATGCCGGCGATGTCACGGCTCGCGCCGGCTTCGCCTCGCGAGGAACCCGCCGGCCAAAGGGCGCTCGCTTTCATCATCGTCCGGCAACTCCGTTGGCGAGCCGAGGCGGGACGACTGCATCGGGGCCAACCGGTGCAACCAGCGCCTGATGGTTATCGATGGCCTTGGCGAACCGATCCAGGCCGGCGGCGATGCCGGCGTCGAGCGCGGCCCCCTGGGCGCGCGCGAAGGCGGCGCCGTCGAGGCGAAGCGATTGGCCGGCCCTTTCGGCGGCGACGAGTTCGATGATCCGGTCGGCGAAGTCCCGCGGCGCATCCGCGACCCGCACATTGGCGGGAACACTGTCGACGCCGCGCAGGGCTTGCGGCGTTGCGACCGCTGGCATCCCCTCCTCGAAGGTTTCGATCGTCTTCAACTGAACGCCGGTGCCGCCCTTGGTCGCCAGGGCGAGCACGCGCGAGGCGCCGACGAACCGCTGGGCGTCCTCGACGCGGCCGAGAAAAGTGACATTGGCGGCGGCGGCGGGTGGCGGGCCGTCGAAGCGCCCGGCCACTGCGATGGACATATCGGAAGGAAGCAGCGGCACGACTTCGTCGACGAACCAGTCGAGGCCGACCCGGTTCGGCGCCCAGCTCCAGGTGCCGATCAGTCCGACATCATGGGCCCGTTCGCCCTTGTCGGCGACGTTCGGGTGGCCGACGGTCAGCGCCAGCGGCACGCATTTGTCGGATCCGGCAAGGCCGAGCCCGTCCCGGTCGTCTTCGCTCAGCGTATGGACGACCGCCGCGTCCCGGCAGATCGTTGCCTCGGCGCGCTCGAGCAGCGCCGCCTCGCGGCCGAAGAGCAGCCGGGTGTGGAAACCGCCAGCATTGCGGGCGTTTTCGCGGGCGGAGCGATGTTCGACATTGTGAGCGATGAAGATCGACGGTTTTTCGCGCGCCAAGAAGGGATAGGCGGCCGGCATTTGCACGGAACTGAGCACATATCCGTCCACCGGCCCCGCTTCGGCCAGACGGCCGAGAAGCTCGGCGCGGCTAAGCCCGGCCACTTTCGCGGCTCCGACCGGCAGGTTGCGAGCGAACGCCGCGCCGACCCAGGCCGCCTTGCGGAGCGTCGACGCCCCGGAATTTTCGATCGCCAGTTCGCCGAGGCATATCTCGTCCGCCCTGGCGGGCCGCGACCCCGGCCGGCGGAAGCCGACGAAAGTCAGCCGCACGCCATGATGGCGGTACGCCGCGACGATGGCGCGGTTCGCGATCTCGAAGCCGGTCGATGGGGCGTCGTCGGGCAGGAGCGACGAAACGAACAAAAGATGCATTCCGACCGGACCACTCCGCGCATTGCAGGAATCCGATTGTCGCAGCCGCACGTTGAAATTGCCCTAATGCCGCCGGCACGTTTCGGCGGCTTGATCGCCGCGCGGCGTCGTGGAGCAGGCCAAGCGTGCCATGGGGATGGATCGGAAAGCGCGCCGCGGGGCCAGCTTCTCGTTTGTTCTGCTGGGCTCGCGACCGAATTTCGCGATTTTTGAGGGCTGCGTCGAGACTTCGTTCATCTTCTTCTGATTTTGTTCTGGTATCTGCTCCAACCCGCCTTCCGTTACGCGATCCGATCGAATGACGCCCTATGACCGACGCCATTACCATCGAGTGTATCTCGCCGGACCTCGATTTCGGGCGGTACGAGGTCGTCGTCACCCTGCCGACTTTCCGCCGGCCGGAGCATCTCCTGAAAACGCTCGAATCGCTCGCCGCCCAGCAGACCGAAAGGCGGTTTGCGGTCATCGTCATGGAGAACGATGCCGAAGGCCGCGAGGGACTGGCCGCCGCCGCAGACTTGTTTGAAACCGGCCGGCTTCCGGGATTGATCCTGATCGCCCATGAGCGCGGCAATTGCGCGGCCTACAATGCTGGATGGCAAACGGCGATCGAGCGCTTCCCGGCGATGCAGTATCTTCTGGTCATCGACGACGACGAGATTGCCAGTAAAAGCTGGATCGCGCGGCTGGTGGAGACGGCCGAGACCCTTGCCGTCGACATCGTCGGCGCCCCGCAGATCCCGATTTTCGAAGGCAATGGACAGGCGCGCTATGCTCGCCATCCCGTGTTCACGCCCCATTACGCTCGAACCGGACCCGTGCCGATCCTCTATTCCTCCGGCAACGTCCTGATCCGGCGCCGTGTCCTGGAGGCGATCGGCGCCCCCTATCTCGATACTGCCTTCAACTTCATCGGCGGCGGCGACAGCGACTTCTATTCGCGCTGCCGCGAAAAAGGTTTCACCTTCGGCTGGTGCACGGAGGCTCCCGTCCATGAGACGACGCCAGCCCGGCGCACCGAATTCTCGTGGCTGAACGCGCGGGCACTGCGCAATGGCGCGATCTCTTCGATCATCGAACGCCGCCGTCGCGGCGGGACGACCGACCGGTTCCGCCGCCTCGCCAAGAGCGCCGCCTTGCTGGCCGCCTCGCCGTTCCGCTCGGCACGGCTGGCCTTCGACACCAAGTCGCCCGTCATCGGGCTTTATCACATGCAGGTCGCCGTCGGCCGCCTGCTCGCCGAATTCGGCCTCGTCAATGAACAATATCGTCGTCCCGAACAGAACTGACGCCGTCGGCGTCCACGACCCGATCAGGGTGCTTCGCTTCGTCTTCGCGGCGACGATCCTGACGTTTCTTCTCGTCTCCTTCACGCCCTTCGTGCTGGAATACGAGACCGACGTTCAGGGCAATATCGTCAATCAACTCGGCTACAGTGCACTCGCGCTCGTCGCGATCGTCGGCCATCTCCTGTTCACCGACCGCGCGGTCGCGCTCTCGCTGCTGCGCCCGGTCTGGCTGTTGACGATCGCCCTGTTGGCCTTTTCCGTTCTGCAATCGGAGTCGCCGGGCGCCGCGATCCGCGCGATCCTGTTCACGCTGACCGCAATGCTCGCCATGACCGGCGCGCTCAGCCTACCGCCCTCGATCCGCGACTTCCGGCTGGCGCTCACCATCGCCGCGCTCGTCGTTCTCGGGCTCTCCTATCTGGGGCTTGTCGCCTATCCCGGATTGGCGATCCACGGATCGGACGGCCTCGAACCGCAGCATGCCGGTTTGTGGCGGGGCATCTACAGCCACAAGAACGTCGCCGGTCCGATCATGGCGATGCTGTTTTTCGCCGGGCTCTACCTCATGCGCTGCGGCGAGCGGTGGGCCGGCCTCGTCATCGCGGTCCTGGCGGCGGTCTTCATCTACAAGACCGGCTCCAAGACGACTCTGGCTCTGGTTCCGCTCGTTGCCCTTTTCGTCACGGGCGGTCGGATATTCGGCGGCCGCCTCCTGCCGATCGCGGTTCTTTTCCTTGCCATTCTCGTAACCGCGCTGTTGACGCTGGGAGCGGCAATTTCGCCCGCGCTCGACATCGTGCTGCAGGCGGTTCTGCCCGGCACGACCTTTACCGGCCGCCTCGATCTGTGGCGCTTCACCCTCGACTTGATGGGCCATCATCAATGGACGGGCTTCGGCTTCGAGACCTTCTGGAACACGGGCGTCGTCTACAAGGCCGAGGCCCCGTTCGAGCTGTCCTGGGACCCGCGCCTTATCGTCAACGCCCATAACGGCTATCTGGACATCGCCATCTGGGGCGGATGGCCGACACTCGCGGTCGCGGCATGGATGCTGGTGTTGCTGCCGTTCAAGGATTATCTGACGACCCAGCCCGCCGTGGAAAACCGCCGCCTGGCGGATTTCCTCCTGATGATCCTCGCATTTGCCCTGTTGAATTCCTTCTTCGAGAGCTATTTCTTCAGTCGCGGCAATCCGATCTGGCTCATGACCTGGCTCGCCATCGTCGGCCTTTGGCTTTGCAGCCGCTTCCGGCTTGAATAATGGCGCGAAACGTCGTCGTGAACCGGGCGACGGGATGACCATTCCAATTCCGAGCCGCCGGCCTAGTTTGCGGTGCAGTAACCCGTTCAGTCCGCCCGTTTAGATAGAAAGCAACGGTCATCACGATGGACCGCCTGCGCCTCCTTGCCGTCGATACCGACGATCTCGCCATCCTGTCGGCCTATTGCCAGGATGCCGTCGTCACATTGCGGGACTGTCGCTACCGAGCCGGTGAGCAGCAGTTCGTCGTCGAAATGAACCGCTTCGTCTGGGAAACCGCCGAGGGAATTTCCCGCTTTCGCCTGTTCCGCAAGGCCGAATATGAGCGGCGGCGGGCCGTCCTGCATTTCGACCGGGTGCGGGGCGTCAAGCGGATGGGCCTGGACGCGACCGAGGGCGATCAGGTGCTCGTACTGCTGGCCATCCGCTTCACCCCCGCCGATGCCCCCTCCGGGGTCGTCGAACTTGTCTTCGCCGGCGGCTCCGCGATAAGGCTGGACGTCGAGGTGATCGAGGCGCAGCTCGCCGACGTCGGAGGTGCCTGGAGCACATCGGCCCGGCCGGAGCACGACCGTTCCGATCCGTCGGCCTGACGAAGGCAGTTCGGCACGGCGCCGGTCGCCACGCCGCCACAAATCAAGAGGGGAATTGCCACAGTGCCGTCGAGGCTTACCAGCACGGACGCCGATTTCGAGGCGAAGTTCCGGGCGCTGCTCGGCGCAAAACGCGAATCCGCCGCCGACGTCGATGACGCGGTTCGCGCGATCGTCGCTCGTGTGCGCGCCGAGGGCGACGCAGCACTGATCGATCTGACCCGGCGTTTCGACGGCCTCGATCTGACGGCGGAGACATTGCGGGTCGAATCGGACGAGATCGACGCTGCCTTCGCGGCAACCGCCCCGGAGACGCTCGCGGCGCTGCGGACCGCACATGAGCGCATTACCAGCCATCACGAACGCCAGCGCCCCCAGGACGACCGCTATGTCGACGCGCTCGGCGTCGAGCTCGGCAGCCGCTGGACCGCCGTCGAATCGGTCGGCCTCTACGTTCCGGGCGGCCAGGCGAGCTACCCCTCCTCGGTGTTGATGAACGCGGTTCCCGCCAAGGTCGCCGGCGTCGAGCGCATCGCCATGACCGTGCCGGCGATGCGGGGCGCGCTGAATCCGCTGGTGCTCGCGGCCGCGAAGATCTGCGGCATCGACGAGATTTACCGGCTCGGCGGCGCCCAAGCGGTCGCGGCCTTCGCCTATGGCACCCAGACGATCCCGCCGGTCGCCAAGATCGTCGGCCCCGGCAACGCTTACGTCGCCGCCGCCAAGCGCCAGGTGTTCGGAACGGTCGGCATCGACATGATCGCCGGTCCGTCCGAGATTCTGGTGATCGCCGACGGCGCCAACGATCCGGACTGGATCGCCGCAGATCTTTTGAGCCAGGCCGAGCACGACGCAGCGGCGCAGTCGATCCTGATCACCGACGACGGCGATTTCGCCGATGCGGTCGAAGCGGCCGTCGAGCGGCAGCTGCGGCTTCTGTCGCGCGGCGAGACCGCTGCCGCCAGTTGGCGCGACCATGGCGCCATCATCCGCGTGGCATCCCTCGACGAGGCCCCTGCCCTGTCGGACCGGATCGCGCCCGAGCATCTGGAACTCGCAGTCGAGGACCCCGAGGCGCTGTTCGCCAAGGTGCGCAACGCCGGCGCTGTGTTTCTCGGCCGCCATACGCCGGAGGTCATCGGCGACTATGTCGGCGGCTCGAACCACGTCTTGCCGACCGCTCGCTCGGCCCGTTTCTCGTCGGGGCTGTCGGTTCTCGACTTCGTCAAGCGCACCTCGATCCTCAAGCTCGGGCCGGAGCAGTTGCGGACGCTCGGCCCCGCCGCGATCGAACTGGCCCGTGTCGAAGGCCTCGACGCTCACGGCCGGTCCGTGGCGATCCGGCTGAACCTTTGATCGTGCGATGACCGGCGGCGGCGACCAGAAGAGCGGCAGGCTCATCGACATCCAGCTCGACGAGACCATCGGCCGGGCAACGCCAGATGTCGAGCACGAGCGTGCGGTGGCGATCTTCGATCTCATCGAGGAAAACGTCTTCAATCCGGCCGGCGCTCCCGAGGACGGCCGCTTCAAGCTCAAGCTCTCGCTCGCCGACAAGCGCCTGGTTTTCGACGTACGGGACGAGGTCGGTGAGCCGATCGTCGCGCATATCTTGTCGCTCACGCCTTTCCGCCGTGTGATCAAGGATTATTTCCTGATCTGCGACAGCTATTACGAGGCGATCCGCAGCGCGACGCCGCAGCAGATCGAGGCGATCGACATGGGCCGGCGGGGCATCCACAATGACGGATCGCAGACCCTGATGGATCGCCTGAAAGGCAAAATCGTCGTCGACCTCGATACGGCGCGCCGGCTGTTCACGCTGATCTGCGTTCTGCACTGGCGGAACTGAGCCCACGATGGCGCCGCGGACGAAACCGGCAATCGGCACAATATCTGGCGTATCCTGCGTGGCCCGACACGTCGGATTCCATGTTGTTGCAACAGCGGGGGGCGGCCAATGACAGCGGTCGACCCTTCTGGCAAGGTCGCGGTCTCGTCACTCTTGTTCGTCTGCGGCATGAACGCGATCCGCTCGCCGATCGCCGAGGCGATCGCCCGCTCGATCCTTCCCGCATCGGTCTACATCGCCTCGGCCGGCGTCCGCAGCGGGCAGCGCGACCCCTTCGTCGACATCGTGCTGGCCGAACGAGGTCTCAGCCTCGGCGACTATAGGCCGAAGCGCTTCGAGGAGCTGCAGGACGGCTATTTCGACCTGATCGTCACCATGGCGCCGGAGGCGCACCACGCCGCCCTCGACGCCACGGGCACCGCCTCGGTCGACGTCGAATTCTGGCCAATGCCGGACCCGTCCGTGGCTGACGGCAGCCGCGAACAGATTCTCGATGCCTATCGCGCCGTCTGCGACCGGATCGAGGCGCATATCCGCAGGCGGCTGCTGGAAAAGAACGGCTGACACCGCTATTGAGCAGCCCGCGATCAGACGCGAGCAGGTGAGGCGAGAATTCAGCGTTTTTCCACGCTCTCGTGGAGAGGTTGCAAGGGAATTGGCCGGCCCGACTGCCCGAACAAATTTTCAGCGCATAAATTGCTCAAGGCGATTTTCTTTACTCGAATCTTGGATTTAATAAATAAACAACGGTTAAATGCGATCGCGCCAACTATGTTATCATCATTATCGGCTTCAAAAAATAGCTTCTCACGGCTTATCATATTAACTTCGTATCCGTTTAGAAATAAGTTATCGTCGAGAAGATGTACAAATCCGTCTCCGATAATGTCACAATCGACGAATATCGAGTCAGATATTTCTTGACCCACTAGCACTACTTTGGCATATTTTTAGCGCGCGACGATTTTAGAGATTCCCAGGATGGGTTTTCGATGATTCATAGGAGGTCGGCTTTT